>NZ_JBRREA010000013.1:0-105351 GCF_056759975.1 Stenotrophomonas sp. STEN031 | reverse complement strand
GGCCCCCGGGGTTGCTCTGGGGGTTTTGGGCCGGGCTTTTATCCCCCGGGGGTCCCCCCCCCCCCCCCCCCGCCCCCCCCCGCGCCCCGGGCCCCCCCGGGGGGCGCGCCCCCCCCCGGCCCCCCCGCGGCCACGAGCATCAGTTTGAGGCTGATGCGCATCGATTACTGCGCGGTGTAGACGATTTCGACGCGACGGTTCTGCGACCAGCAGGACTCGTTCGAATCGGTGCAGACCGGACGCTCTTCGCCGTAGGACACGACGGTCAGCTGCGAAGCCGAGCCACCGTTGGCCTGCAGAGCCGAGTTCACGCCGTTGCCACGACGCTCGCCCAGGGCCTGGTTGTAAGCGCGGCTGCCGCGTTCGTCGGTGTTGCCCTGCAGGGTGATGCGCGAGGACGGACGGTCACGCAGGTACTTGGCGTGGCAAGCCATGATGGCCTGGAATTCCGGCTTGACCGAATCCTGGTCCAGGTCGAAGTAGACAACGCGCTGACGCAGGCAGGCGTCGGTATCCAGGTCGCCCGGGCCGTACAGGCCGGAGGTCGACGGAGCGGTCGGCTGGGTGGTCGAACCGGTATCAACCGGCGGCTGTGCCGGCTGTTCCTTGACCTTCTTCGAGCAACCAGCGAGCGCGGCTACCGACAGCAGCGAAACGAGCAAAACACGAGTTGACTTGTTCATGGCTATACCTAGTGGCTCCTGGCCAATGTTGGGGATTAATGCGTGGAGAGATTAACATTTTATCAACGCGCAGTGCGGTACGGACCCCATGCTGGTTCGCGTACATCGCCATCGGCCAATACCAAGCGCTGACGCACCCGGCCGTCGGCGGATACTTCATACAGCACACCACGCCCACCTTCACGAGCGGCGTACAGCACCATGCTCGCATTGGGCGCAAAACTCGGCGATTCGTCCAGCGAACCCGGCGACAGCGTGCTCCAGCGCGCCGCCCCCAGGCTGCTGTCCATCACCGCGATCTTGTAGCTGCTGCCCGCGCCCTGGGCGACGGCAATCTTCTTGCCATCGAAGGAGACGCTGGCCTTGGCATTGTAGTTGCCCTGGAAGGTCACGCGGCTGGCGCTACCACCCGAGGCCGGCACCTGGTAGATCTGCGGGCGACCGCCGCGATCGGAGGTGAAGTAGACCGAGCTGCCATCGGCGGCCCAGGTCGGCTCGGTATCGATGCCGAAATGGTTGGTGAGCTGGGTCAGCTGCTTGCTGCCCAGGTCCATCACGTAGATTTCCGGGTTGCCACTGCGCGACAGGGCCAGCGCCAGGCGACGGCCGTCCGGCGAGAACGACGGCGCGCTGTTGATGCCACGGAAGCTGGTCAGCAGCTCACGACCGCCGGTAGCGATGTCCTGCACATAGATCGAGGAATTGCCGCGCTCGAAGCTGACATAAGCCAGCTTGCGGCCGTCCGGGCTCCAGCTCGGCGACAGCAGCGGCTCGGCCGAGCGCACGATGGTCTGCGGGCTGTAACCGTCGGAATCGGCCACCATCAACGCGTAGCGCATGTTGGCGCCGCTGCCGCTGGCGGTGATGTAGGCGATGCGGGTCCAGAACGCACCACGCACACCGGTGATCTTCTCGTAGATCGCATCGGCCATCTGGTGGGCGACATCACGCATGGCGCTGGACCGTGCGGTCATCGCCAGGCCGAGCAGGCGCTCGCCCTTGGCCACGTCGAACAGTTCGTATTCCACGCGATAGGCACCGGCACCGGCGTCCTGCACCCGGCCAACGACCAGGAAATCCTGCTTCAGCGCGCGCCAGGTCGGGTACTGCACCTCGCTGCCGCGGCTGGGACGTTCGACAATCTGCGCTTCGGGCAGGTTGCGGAACTGGCCGGAGCGGTCCAGGTCGGCGCGCACCACGGCGGCCACATCGGTCTGCGGCGCACCGGCCGAGCCCTGGTAGGCCATCGGCACAACCGCGATCGGCGTGGCCGAGGCGTTGCCACCGGTGATTTCGATTTCCAATGCCCCCTGCTGTGCCGCAGCCATGAAAGGCAACAGCAGAACGGTGAGGGCGACCAGCCAGCGTGACAGATTCTTCATGAGGCGCTCAGCAGTACGAGTGAATATGAAAGAGGGATAGCAGCAGGCAGATGAACATTTTCGCAATCGTGAACGAAAGTCATGTGAAATCTGCCTGCGTTTGCCCCAAATAATAAATTTCCAGTGAAACCAACAGCCTGCCCGGCGGAGCTACCGCTCAATTCTGGGCGGTGAACGTAAACATCAGTTCGCGCCGGAATACCGTTTCGTAGCCACGGAAAGGCAGCGGCTGCGCCCTGAGCACGGCCCGCTCGATCGAATCCCGTGCGGCCGCGTCCATGGCGCAACCCGATTGCACCTCGGCACTCATCACCTCGCCGCCCGGCAGCTGCTTGATCAAGATCCGGCAGCGCGTGCCATTGGCGACATTGTCTGGCCGGTTCCACTGCGCAACCACAGCCTGCTGGATGGCAGCAGCATACTTGGCGGTCAGGTCATTGCTGGTGCCGCCCTGCCCCGGCGACGGCGTGCTCGGCCCAGTGTTGCCACTGCTGGTCGACGTCGCCTGCGCACGGGCGCGGGCATCGGCCACCTGGCGCAGGCGCTGCTCGGCCAGCTTGGCCTCACGCTCGGCCTGCTCACGCTTGCGGCGGATCTCGGCGATCTTCTGCTGGCGCTCCTGCTCGGCCTGGGCCTCACTGGCCTGGCGTTGCTGGTCGGCGATCTTCTTGCGGTCGGCCTCTTCCTGCTGCTTGGCCAGGCGCAGCTTCTGCTCGGCCTCCTCCACGCGCTTGCGCTCGGTCAGGTCGATCTGCTCCTGGCGGCGCTTGGCTTCCTGCTCCTGCCTGGCCTTTTCCTGGGAAATGGCCAGGGCACTGACGCGCTCCTGGTCCACCGTATCCGGCTGGGCGATGCGCTCCTGGGCGTTGTGCTGTTGCGGGGTCGGCGCGTCCTGCGGCTTGGGCTCGGGGATGGGCTGCGGCGGCGGCACGGTGTCTTCCGGCACCGGCTCGGGCTGGGCTTCTTCCACCGGCTCAGGCAGGTCCGGCAGCTTCTCCGAGGCCTGCAGGGCCTGCCGTGCCGCCGAGGCTTCGGCGGCGGACAGCTGCATGTTGGCTTCCAGCGCAGGGTCGCCAGCGGCCGCCTCGGTGTTGCGCGAAGGCGACCACAGCCAGGCAAAGATGAAGATCGCCGCCACCAACAGGTGCACCAGCAGGGCCAATACGACTGGCAGGCCCCACTCGTTGCGGTTGTCGTGCGGCGGTGGCAGTGCGTCAGCGTGCATCGGTCGCCAGACCCACCTTTTCAATCTTCGCAGCCTTGATCACGTCCATGGCATCCATGACCTTTTCATAGGCCACGCTCTTGTCGGCGGCCACGATCACGCGAAGTTCCTTGTCCTGCGAGGCCAAGGCGCCCAATTGCGCCTGCAGCGCAGCGGCGTCCATCGCCTGCGGATCCTTGGCTTCGGGCAGCTTCAGGCTCATCTGGCCATCGGCGCGCACCGAGACCACGATCGGGTCCTGCTTGCTTTCCAGCGCCTTGGCGGTGGAACTGGGCAGGTCGACCTCGAAACTGAGGGTCAGCAGCGGCGCGGTCACCATGAAGATGATCAGCAGCACGAGCATCACGTCGATATACGGCACGACGTTTATCTCGGACTTGAGCTTGCGGCGCTTGCGGCGGGGAATGGCGGCGGTCATGGTTGGGCTCCTGCGGTCAGAGGAAGGCGCTGGCGCACTTACTCGTCGCTGCCGCTCTGCTGGCGCTGCAGGATGGAGCTGAACTCCTCGGCGAAGGTTTCATAGCGCACCGACAACCGCTCGACGCGGGTGGTGAAGCGGTTGTAGGCCCACACCGCCGGGATCGCAACGAACAGGCCGATCGCGGTGGCGAACAGGGCTTCGGAAATACCCGGCGCAACCGAGGCGATACCGGCCTGCTCACCGCTGCTGATCATGTCGTGCATCGTCACCATGATGCCGAACACGGTGCCGACCAGACCCACGTACGGGGCGGTGGAACCGATATTGGCCAGCAATTCCAGGTTGCGCTCCAACCCGTCCACTTCGCGGGCGTAGGTGGTGCGCATGGCGCGCTGCGCGCCTTCCAGCTGGGTGCGGCCGTCGAAGGCGCGGCGGCCCTGCAGGCGGGTGTATTCGCGGAATCCGGACTCGAAGATGGCTTCCAGGCCATCCACCTGGCGGTTGCGATCGGTCGCCGAGGCGTACAGCTTGCCCAGGTCGGCGCCGGACCAGAAGCGGTTCTCGAACTCGCTGGCCTCGTTGTCGGCGGCCTTGAACACGCGTGCCTTGCGGAAAATGATCACCCAACTGATGAACGAGCCGGCCAGCAGCAGCAGCACGATCAGCTTGACCGGGATACTGGCCTTGAGCATCAGGTCCAGGTAATTGATGCCGCCGCCATGGCTGGCCTGCGCCACGGTCTGCGCGGCAGCGGCGCTGACGTCGGCCGGCAGGACCTCGGTCACGGTGGCCTGCAGGGCCAGAAGCAAAGCGATCATCCGATCTTCCTCAGTGTTGCTTAAGCGGGTTGTGTTTGAAGGGGTTTCAGTACTGCGTAAAGCGTGTCATCGAGCGCCTGCGGACGGAAGTCGCGGGCACCGACGGCGGCAAGGCGGACCTGCGCCGTCGCCAGCACCTGGTCATCGCGCATCACCACCTGCGCCATCAGCAGGCTGGCCCGCCGGCATTGCAGCAGTTCCACCGTGGTGGTCAGCGCATCGTCCAGCTTGGCCGGCTTCAGGAAATCCAGGTTCATGGCGCGGACCACGAATACCTGGCCGTCACCGCAACGCATGGTTTCCTGACCATAGCCGAGGGCGCGCATCCATTCGGTCCTTGCCCTCTCCATGAAGGCCACGTAGCGGGCGTGGTACACCACGCCGCCAGCGTCGGTATCTTCCCAGTAAATGCGTGTCGGCCAACTGAACCGAGACTCATTCGTCATCGCGTTGCTCCGCGAACAGGTCCACAGGCGCCGGTGCCGCCTTGGGTTTGAGGCCCAGATGGCGGTAGGCCTTGCTGGTGGCCATGCGCCCGCGGGCGGTACGCACCAGGAAGCCCTGCTGGATCAGGAACGGCTCGACCACGTCTTCCAGGGTGCCGCGCTCCTCGGAAAGCGCCGCAGCCATCGATTCGACCCCGACCGGGCCGCCATCGAAGTACTCCACCAGGGTCCGCAGCATGCGTCGGTCCAGCTCGTCGAAGCCTTCCGGATCGACCTTGAGCATCTGCATCGCCGCCTGCGCCACCGTCTGGTCGATATGCCCGCCGGCCTTGACCTGGGCATAGTCACGCACGCGCCGCAGCAGGCGGTTGGCGATACGCGGGGTGCCACGCGAACGGCGGGCGATCTCGCCAGCACCTTCGGCGCTGCAATCAATGCCTAGGATGCCTGCCGAACGCCGCACGATGCGGGTCAGCTCCTCGGCCGAATAGAACTCCAGGCGCTGCACGATGCCGAAGCGGTCGCGCAGCGGCGCGGTCAGCAGGCCGGCGCGGGTGGTGGCGCCGATCAGCGTGAACGGCGGCAGATCGAGCTTGATCGAGCGCGCGGCCGGGCCGTCGCCGATCATGATGTCGATCTGGAAATCCTCCATCGCCGGGTACAGCACTTCCTCGACCACGGGCGAAAGACGGTGGATTTCGTCGATGAACAACACATCGTGCGGCTGCAGGTTGGTCAGCAGCGCCGCCAGGTCGCCGGCCTTCTCGATCACCGGCCCGGAGGTGACGCGCAGCGCCACGCCCAGCTCGTTGGCGATGACATGGCTCAGCGTGGTCTTGCCTAGCCCGGGCGGGCCGAAGATCAGCACATGGTCCAACGCCTCGCGACGGGCCTTGGCGGCCTGGATGTAGATATCCATCTGCTCGCGCACCGGGGCCTGGCCGAGGTAGTCGGTCAGGCTCCGCGGGCGGATGCTGGCGTCGGCGGCGTCATCCTCACGGGTGGCGCCGGCGCCGATGATGCGGTCGTCAGTCATCCGACTATGTTACGTCCAGCCATACGGAAATAGGAGTTTGTTTGGGAGGAGGAGGGACGAGAAGTGAGTGAAGAGGAGTGAGAAGCAAGAGAAAGCGGGCTGCAATGGTCTGCCCATGCTTTCCCAGGCGTTGTCGCCAACCTGCGCGCCAACCCAGCGGCAACAGAAAGGGCGTGCTCCAGCCCTTCCTCGCTGCTCACTCCTCTTCACTCACTCCTGCCCTTCAGATTTCCACCTGTGCGCCCAATTCCACCAACCGATTGCCCGGTATGCGGAAGAAGCCGGTGGCAGGCGCCGCGTTGCGATGCATGAAGGCGAACAGCTTGTCGCGCCAGATCGGCATGCCACGGTTGGCGCTGGCCACGATGGTCTCGCGGCTAGCGAAGAAGGTGGTATCCATCGGGTCGAAATAGATGCCGCCATGGTCGCAGGAGCGCATCAGCGCCAGCGGGATATCCGGGGTTTCCATGAAGCCGTAGCGCACGTGGACACGGTAGAACTCATCGCCGACCGAATCGATGCGCAGGCGCTGTCCCTCGGCCGCGTATGGCATGGGCAGCGTCTCCACGTGCAGGAATACATTGCGCTCGTGCAGCACCTTGTTGTGCTTGAGGTTGTGCATCAACGCATGTGGCACCACGCTCGGATCGGCGGTCAGGAACACCGCCGTGCCCGGCACCCGCACCGGCGGCGCCAGCATCAGACCCGGCAAGAACGTGTCCAGACGGATACCGTCCTTGCGGATCTCATCACGCAGCAGCTCACGACCACGGCGCCAGGTGCGCATCATCGTGAACAGCACCAGGCCAAGCACCAACGGGAACCAGGCGCCCTGCAGCAGCTTGGCGCCGTTGGCGATCACGAAGCCCAGGTCGATCACCAGGAACACCACGCACAGGGCAATGATGGCGTGGCGCGCACGCGGCCACAGCACACGCGCCACCAGCGCCAGCAGCAAGGTGTCGATCAGCATCGTGCCCGACACCGAGATGCCGTAGGCCACCGCCAGGTTGCTCGAGCTGCGGAAGGCCAGCACCAGCCCGAACACCATCACCGCCAGGCCCCAGTTGATGCCGGGGATATAGATCTGGCCAATCGTGTCGTGCGAGGTATGCAGGATGCGCATGCGCGGGATGTAACCCAGCTGCATGGCCTGGCGCGAGACCGAGAACGCACCGGTGATCACCGACTGGCTGGCGATCACCGCCGCCGCCGTCGCCAGCAGGATCATCGGGATCAACGCCCACTGTGGCACCGCCTCGAAGAACGGATTGGCCACCGCGTCCGGACGCTGCAACACCAGCGCGCCCTGCCCGAGGTAGTTGAGCACCAGGCACGGCAGCACGAAGAAATACCAGGCATGACGGATCGGCGGCGCACCGAAGTGGCCCATGTCCGCGTAAAGCGCCTCGCCGCCGGTCACCGCCAACACCACCGCACCGAGGATGAAGACGCCGTGCCAGCCATGTTCCATGAAGAAGCGTGCCGCCCACAGCGGGTTGAAGGCCTTGAGCACTTCCGGCGCGGCAATCACGTTCCAGATGCCGATGGCGGCCAGCGACAGGAACCAGATGGTCATCACCGGCCCGAACACCTTGCCCACCTTCTCGGTACCAAAGCGCTGCGCGGCGAACACCGCCGCCAGCACCACCAGGGTGATAGGCACCACGAAATGACTGAGGCCCGGCGCGGCGACCTCCAGGCCCTCTACCGCACCGAGCACGGAAATAGCCGGGGTAATCACGCCATCGCCGAAGAACAGCGAGGCACCGAAAATACCGAGGATGCCCACCACATACGCCGAGCGCGACCCGTTGCGCAGGGTGCGCTGGGCCAGCGCCATCAAGGTCATGATGCCGCCTTCGCCATCGTTGTCGGCGCGCATGATGATGGTCACGTACTTGAGCGTGACCACCATGTTCAAGGCCCAGAACGCCAGCGACAGCACGCCCAGCACGGTGTCGTGGTCACTGTTGAGCCCGTAATGCGGCGAGAACGCTTCCTTCAGGGTGTACAACGGGCTGGTGCCGATATCGCCGAACACCACGCCGATGGCGCCGACGACCAGCGCCAGGCCACCGGCAGCGCCGCCGTGGCCATGGCCTTGAGTAGAAGATTCAGACGTGGAAGAAGCGTGGGACATGGCGATCTCAGGTTGGCGTCATGTTGCCGAGGAAGTTAGCGCAGCGCTGCCTGCAGCGCCTTGCGGATGACCGTGGCGACATCATCGCCCTCGGCACCGGCATCGCGCGCCATCTTGGCGGCCTCTGCCGGTTTATAGCCCAGTTGCTGCAACGCCACCGTCGCCTCGGACACCGCATCGGCGCCCAGCTGGCCGGCAATGGGGGCGCCGCCGCCGGTAAAGTTGGCTGCGCGGTCACGCAGTTCGACCACCATACGCTCGGCGGTCTTCTTGCCTATACCCGGAATGCGGGTCAGCGCGGTGACATCGCCGGTCTGGATCAGCCGCGCGAACTCGTCGACGCTGGCCCCGGACAGCACTGCCAGCGCGATCTTGGCACCGATACCCGACACCTTCTGCACGTCGCGGAACAGCCTGCGCTCGCCCTCGCGCAGGAAACCGTACAGCGAGACGCTGTCCTCCTTCTGTGCGTAATGGGTGAACAGGATCACCTCGCGACCGACATCGGGCAGGTCATAGAAGGTGCTCATCGGCGCCTCCAGCTCATAACCGACGCCATTGACGTCGATCACCAGCCACGGCGGGGCCTTGTAGGCGAGGATGCCGCGCAGGCGACCGATCATGCGAAATACCTCATTTACGACTCCAAGCCTGGCGCACATCCACTCCCAGCCGGTTGGCCGTGGCGCGGACATGCGCATGGGTGATGGCCACCGCCAGTGCATCGGCGGCGTCTGCCTGTAATTTGCCCTGCAGGTTCAGCATCAAACCCACCATATGCTGCACCTGCTGCTTTTCCGCGCCGCCGCGGCCAACCACGGCCAGCTTGATCTCGGTGGCGGCGTATTCGCTGACCGGCAGGTCGCGCATCACCACCGCACACACCGCGGCGCCGCGCGCCTGGCCCAGCTTCAATGCCGAGTCGGCGTTCTTGGCCATGAACACCTTCTCGATCGCCACTTCCTGCGGCTGGAACTCCTCGATCAAGGCATGCAGCCCGTGCGCCAGCAAGCGCAAGCGCTGCGGGAAATCCGCCGCACCCAGCAGCACCAGCGGTGCGTGATGGACATGGCGGGCGCGGCCGCTGGCGTCGATGTCGATGATGCCGACACCGGTGCGCTGCGAACCCGGGTCAATGCCAAGGATGCGGGTCATGCTGCCTCTATCAGTAAAAAACGGCGCCCAGCATGGCCGGACGCCGTCTCACCCGGTGGGACCGGGCGGGTCGTCAGACCCGCTCCAGGCCTGCCTGGTCGACGTTGGAATACACGTCCTGCACATCGTCCAGGTCTTCGAGCATGTCCAGCAGCTTCTTCACCTGCACGGCGGTATCGGCATCGACGGCAACGTCGTTGTCGGCACGGAAGGTGATCTCACTGTGATCCGGCACCAGCTTGGCGGCGATCATCGCATCCTTGACCGACTGGAACGCCTCCGGCGCGGTGATCACATCGATCGAACCATCGTCCGGATAGACCGCGATATCGTCGGCACCAGCCTCGATCGCCGCCTCGGTGATGGCCTCCTCGTCCGCGCCCGGCGCGAAGCTCAGCACGCCCAGCCGCTTGAACATGAACGACACCGAGCCTTCGGTGCCCATGTTGCCGCCGCACTTGCTGAAGGCATGGCGGACGTCGGCCACGGTGCGCACGCGGTTGTCGGTCAGGCAGTCGACGATCACGGCGATGCCGCCCGGGGCATAGCCCTCGTAGCGCACCTCTTCGTACTCGACGCCTTCCAGTTCACCGGTGGCCTTCTTGATCGCCCGCTCGATGACGTCCTTGGTCATGTTCGCGGCCAGGCCCTTGTCCATCGCCACGCGCAGGCGCGGGTTGTTGTTTGGGTCGCCTCCGCCACCGCGGGCAGCAACGCTGATCTCCCGGATGATTTTGGTGAAAATCTTGCCGCGCTTCGCGTCATTCGCGTTTTTGCGGCCTTCGATGGAAGGACCTCGACCCATGGGAATACCGTACATCTGTCAGGAACAGGACGGTAATTCTACCTGATCCCCTGCCCCAGCCCCGTCATCCGCCGGTTGCGGCGGCAACCGCGGGGAAACGCCCCTGGCGCAGAAAACCGGCGGTCAGCGTGGCCACCTCTGGCGACAGCACCAGCCCGCTATGGCTGACCGGCACCACGCAGTGGTCGGCCAGCCCTGGCAGACGGGTCTCGGCCAGGCCCACGGTGCCATCGGATTCGCCTTCCAGCGCCCCCATCATTGCGCCCAGGCCGTGCGCCACCGAGCCGGCGATCAGGCCGACCTCGGCCTGCCCCTGCCAATCCGGCAGCCCGTGCAACAGCAGGTCGCCACTGCGCCCCAACGCCGCCAGCCAGCCGTGCTCGGCCATGGAACGGGCCGTGCCACTGCCGCATAGCGGCGAGCCCAGGCAGACCACCCGTGGCACGTCCAGGCCCGGTGCCTGCCGCAATGCCTCCAATGCAACCAGGCCTCCAAGGCTGTGCCCGACCACCGACACCGGTCCGCGCGCGCGCAGGCGCTGCACCAACTGCGGCACCGCCCGTTCGGGGCCCCCAAACACGCTGGCATAACCAAACGTATCCACCGCGAAACCGTGTGTGCGCAACCGCCAAGCCAGCGGCAACAGCCAGGAGCGGGTGTTCCAGATGCCGTGCAGGATCAGCACACGGGGACGCGGGGAGTTCTGCCATGACATGCGCGCAGTGTCCGTCATCGCCCTTGTCCACCACAACGGGCAACGACACGGTCTTTAGTCGAAGTTGTAATCCAGCTGTACCGCCAGTTGCCGCCCCACCGCGCTGTAGACCGCCTCGTAATAGTAGGGAAACGCATCGTTGCTGCTGTCCCGCGGCGGTGCCGTGTCGAAGAGATTGTTGATGAACAAGGTCACGGCCGTGCGCGGGCTGATCTGTCTTGCAACATTCGCGTTCCACAGCAGCAGCGGCTTTATGCTTCCCTGTCCATCAACGCGCGGCAAGCGACCCTGGCGGGTGCCGGACACATTGGCCGACCACCTCCCCTGCCCCTGCCAACCCAGCGTACTGCGCAGGTAGCTGCGGAAAGCCGGGTTTTCCGCCGACGTCCACTGCGCCTCACGCCATTGTTCATGCAAGGTACCCGGTGCACGCACACGACGTTCGCCGCGCAAGGTGCGCGACCACGCGGCATGCAGGTTGAAGTCGCCGATGCTGCTGCCGAATCGCCAGTCCAACACCGTGTCGATGCCGCGGACACGTTGTTCGGACTGGTTGGCGGCGGTCGATTCGACCATGACAACGCGCCCCTCTCCCTGGTCACCGCTACGCACGACCCGCTGGCGTGCCCTGCGGCACTCCCAGGAGCGCAGATCCAGCGGACTCGGGCTCCCGTCCAGACGCAGGCCGGTGGCGCATTCGGCTTCGTCTCGCAGCAACAACGCCGGTGAAATCCGGCCGATGCCGCCCTGGTTGCTGACATCCCAGTAGTCCACGCTGATCGACAGCGCATCACTGGCATCCCAGACCAGGCCTGCGGTTGTTGATGTGCCGGTCTCCGCGTCCAGTTCCGGATTCCGATAGGTCCGCGTCAGGAATGCCGACTCATAGCCGCTGCAATCGGGAGCAGCCCCCGCCACGATGCAACGCCGTGCATCGATCGCCGCCCCATAGCTGCCGCCACCATCGGTGAAGACCCAGTGCATGTCCGGCATCTTGAAACTGGTGGCATGGCTGGCCCGCAGCAACACGCGGCGCAGCGGCCGCCACTCCAGCCCCGCGCTCCAGGTGCGAGCGGTGGCGGCGGCGGTGGCATCGTCATAGCGATCCATGCGACCCGCGGCGCTGGCCCTGATGGTCGCGGTCAGCGGCATCCCCAGCTCGGCCCCAACCGCGTAACGATCACGCACGCCCTCACCCACGCTACCGGTGAGGTTGTAGGTTTCCATCTGCAACGGCAGCAGCGAGGGCGTGTTCCGCAGCCGATAGCGCTGGCGGCTGGCTTCCAGCACCACTGCCATGTCCAGCGCGCCAGCGGGAAGGTCAGCGACGCCACCGGACACGACATAGGACGCTCCCTCCACCCGGGTCAGCGCGTCGTAATGCACCTTGCCGGACATGGCTGAATATTCAGCGGGCGTGATCGGGCGGTACCAATGCTGCAGGTCCAGCGGCTGGATGATGACGCCATCATCGGTCATGCCCATCGGCTCGCCAAAGAAGAAGGCATTGACGGCTTCGCCCAGCAGGCGTCGTCGGTCGCGCTGTACGCGATAGTCCGAACGCCCACCCACCAGGCTCCAATCCAGCCGCTGGCCGTACTGCCCTTGCAGCCCCAGGGACAGGTCCCACATCCGCTCGCCATAGCGATCGTTCATCGCGTCCAGGCCACCGGTTTCCTGTGGGGTCAGCAGTCGCTGCGGGGCGACGTATCCAAACCGCGGATCGTAAACCTCGCCGACGCTGCCGGTACTGGCGGAAAATGGCCCGCTGATCAGCTCCAGGCCGCTGGCCAGTTCGCTGCGCGCATCCCATACCTGCAACGCCGCCCACGCCTGCGTGCGTGTGGACACCCTCCACTGCGCGCGCACCTGTCCCGACAGCGCCTGCACGCCATCCCGCAGCGACGCGTAGCCGGCGTTGCGCCAGCTACCACAGCCATGTCCCAGCAGAGCCGGTCCAGCACTGGACGCTGCGGCAAAGTCCCAGTCCACGAACTCACCCTTCCAGCGTTCGCAGACAGTATCCGGCACGGGCACCAGCGTGCCCTTGGCAGCCCCGGCTGCCTGTACGAAGCCCAGTCCGAGAGCGGGCTGGAACGGGTTGGCAGCATCACCGTTGCGCGGAGGTTGCAGGTTCCGCTGTGAACCCCGCAGCAACTCGGCACTGGAAAACTGCAGGGCGTAGCTCAGCCCCCAATCATCGCCACCGTGGCCGCTGAACCATTGCAGGTCAACATGGTCACCGCCTCCCTGGCTGCTGGTGCCGGTACGCAGCGTGGCCTGCGAACCGACATGCGCCTGCTTGAGCACGATGTTGACCACCCCGGCAATCGCATCTGCGCCATAGATGGCCGAGGCGCCGCCCGTCATCAGCTCCACCCGCTCCACGCTGGCCAGGGGAATGCTGCCAAGACTCTGGAAATTGCTGCGGCCATTCGAAGGGAACGGGTAGTCCGGCACCCGTCGGCCGTCCACCAGGATCAGTGACCGTCCCGGCCCCAGCCCACGCAGGTTCAAGGGCTGTGCGTTGGCCGAAAAGCGCCCACCTGCGCCCTGTGATTCGGCACCGTAGGTGCTCGTGCCGTTCATTGCCAGCGCCTCGCTCAAGCTGAAATGGCCCTCACGCCGCATCTGTTCGGCGGTGATGACCGTTACCGGCGCGGGGCCTTCAACGCTGCTGCGTGCGATCCGCGAACCGGTAACCTGCAGCGTGGCAAGCGAGCTGGCCACGGCCGGCATTGTCAGCGGCGGGGCCGGCGCAATCGGCCTGGCGGCATCCGCTGCCACTGCCGGGACAATGGTCACCACCCCGCTGCCGGTCAGCCGATAGCTCAGACCGCTGCCGGCGAGCAGTTCCTGCAGGGCCTGTAGCGGGCGATAGCGCCCGCTCAAAGCCGGCGCCGCCTTGCCGGCCAACATCTGCGGGGCCATCAGTATCTGCAGCCCGGAGCTGGACGCCAACTGCGCCAGCGCCCGCTGCATGGGTTGCGCCGGCAGGCTGTAATAACGCGCGCCAGCATCCTCACGTGCCCAGGCGGGGGCAGCCAACAGAATCAGGCACAGCAACCAGCGGCGCAGCACATCGGGTCGACCTCGCTGTACCTGCCGTTGTCCGCTGCCCGCGCTGGCAATCATTCCCCCTCCCGTGACAAGCGTGCCGCCGTCCAGCCGGCACCCGTGTACAGACGCAGCATCGACCGAATCCCTCATCTGGCAGAATTACTGGCACTGGCTCAAGCTGCGCGTGTCGCTCCAGACTGTCAACGCCAGCCAATGACCGCCGCCCTTCCGCCTGTCCAACCACCCGACACCGTCCGGGACGCAGGTGTCATGGCGCAACAGTACCGCCCCCGCCTGATGCGTTACTTCAGGAATCATCTAGGTTCGGTTGAAGACGCCGAAGATCTCACCCAGGAGACCCTGGTGCGGATGATGCGCGATCCACAGGCGGACAAGGTCAACAACGTCGAAGCCTATCTGATGACAATTGCCGGCAATCTGCTGCGCGATCGTTATCGTCGCGACCGTACCCGCCATGTGGGCCAACATGTACCCATCGACGAGAACACCGAGGGCTGGCCGACCGAATCGGTATGTGGCGAACGCGTCTACCAGGACCGCGAACGCCTGCAGGCCTTCCTCAAGGTACTGGATGACCTGCCCCCGCGTTGCCAGCAGGTTTTCCTGTTGCACCGTTACGAGGGCCTGACCTATGGCGCGATTGCCAGCCAGTTGGGAATCAGTGTCAGTGCCGTCGAAAAACAAATGATGCGTGCCCTGCTCCACTTCGGCACGCGGCTGGAGCAACCATGAAAGAAACCAGGCTGGACGTCGTTGAAGATGCGGACCCGATCGGCACCCAGGCAGCGAGCTGGTTCGCACGCCTGCACGCCGATGAGGTGAGCGAGGAAGAACAGGCCCGGCATCAGGCCTGGCTGGATGCCGCCCCCGCCCACCGGCTTGCCTACGACCGGCTCGAGCGCATGTGGACGATGCTGGGCGGCTTCGCCGCCACGCCCGAAGTGGAGCAGCGCCTGGCGGCGATTCCGGCACCAGCGACGCAACCCGCCCGCCAGCCGCCGCAACGCCGGCCGCGGCGCATGCGCTGGCTGGCGGCCTGCGCGGCAGCACTGACTGCCGTTGTCATCGGCTGGCGGCTGTCCCCCCCCGCGCCGACCAGCGAGCTGCGCGTTGCCAGCGCAGTCGGCGAGCAGCGCAACATCACCCTTGAGGATGGCACCGAAGTGGCGCTCGACACTGGCACCACGCTGCGTGTGCGCTACAGCGCACAACAACGTCGCATCGTGCTGGACCAGGGTCGCGCGTTCTTCAAGGTGGCGGCGGACCCCGCGCGTCCGCTGACCGTGGATACCGCGCAGGGCAGCGTGCGCGCCGTCGGCACCCAGTTCGAGGTCTATCGTCTGGACAATGGCCTCGATGTAACCCTGTTCGAAGGCAAGGTACAGCTACGCGCTGCCGGCGGCAGCGCCGCAGCCGTGGCCACGCTCACTCCCGGGCAGCGCGCGCACATGACCACCGGCAAGACGCCACAAGTACAGAACTTCCAAGGCGGCAGCGCACCGGCATGGATCAACGGCCAACTGGTGTTTGAAGACCTGCCATTGCGGGCGGCGGTGGACGAGTTCAATCGCTATGGTGGCAGCCCGTTGCGGGTCAAGGATGCGGCGCTGGGCGAACTGCGTGTATCCGGGGTGTTCCGCAGCAATGACAGCACTGGCTTCGTTGAAGCCTTGAACGCCCTGCACAAGATTTCGGCACATACCAACGCCGCAGGCGAGACCGAGCTCAGCCGCTGATCACCGTGCGCCGCAGGAAGCCTGCGGCGCGCAGTGACACCTCATAGTGGCTGCAGCAATGCCTGCCTGATCCGCTCGCGCTCCAGCACCTGCATATGCAACAAATCCTTGAGCCGTTGGTTCTCCCCCTGCAGCCGCCGCAGGTGGCTTGAGGAAGGCGCGCGCCGACCAGCGCAGATGCGCTGCAACTGCACACGCGACGCATCACTGAAGCCGTGCTTCCTGCAGAGCTCCTGCAGGGTCTGACCGGCACCAAGCTCGCGCAGGAAGCCGATCACCTGCGCCTCGTCAAAATGCTTTCTCATGCTTGCTTCGCCTTGTCGGCAACTGCATCAACGCCAGTCTTGCCGTCCATACCAACGCCCAGACAATCCGCACCGTGGCCGCAGCAACAAGGCTCAGCTACCAGGTCCGATACTCGGAAGGCTGCGCACGTATGAGCACGCAAACCACTCCCTTTCCTGTCTAGACGCAGCAGCCAAACATACCCACAGCGATGCAGCGCACACTTTGGTGCATGCAGGGAAGTTATCGGCACGCTGCTGGATTACCAGCTTCGCGGCTCCCGCCGCTCCCGCAAATGCACACACACAACTGTAGTGCCGAGCCATGCTCGGCAAGGCACATTCCCGGCGACCCCTGGAATCGGCGTTGCCGAGCGCCAATCAGCCAGCAAGCCGCCGCAGGATGAACTCATTGTCGCGCACGCTGCCGACCGGGAATTCATAGGCCCCGACGTGCTCGAAGCCATGCCGTGCATAGAAACGCTGCGCGCCGAAGTTCTCCGACCACACGCCAATCCACAATGTACGCCCCGGGGTCTGCAGCCACTGCAGGGCCGCCGCGAACAGCTGCCCCCCCTGACCGCCACCTTGATGCTGGCGCAGCACGTACAGACGTTTCAATTCACCGTCGCCAGCCGCTGCATCCGCGTGCGGCAAGCCACAGGGGCCGGCAAAGGCGAAGCCGATGGCCTCGCCGTCCGCTTCCAGCAACCACGCCGCGTAATCGCCGGACTGCAGCTGTTGCCGCTGCAGTTCGACCGGATAGGCCGTGGCCAGGTAATCGGCCAGGTCCTGCGGCGGGTACAGATGACCGAACGTCTCGACAAAAGTACGTTCGGCCAGTGCGCACAGCACGCCAGCATCCTCGGGCGTGGCACGGCGGATGCTGGCGGCTGCAACCAAGGCTCAGGCCTTGTCGGCGCGCGGACGCACCTGCACGTGCACTTCGGCCAGCTGCGCATCAGCGATCGGCGACGGTGCATCGGTCATCAGGCACTGCGCGCCGGTGGTCTTCGGGAACGGAATCACGTCGCGGATCGACTCGGTGCCGGCCATCAGCGCGGCAATACGGTCGATACCGAAGGCGATGCCACCGTGCGGCGGCGCGCCGTAGTTCAGTGCATCCAGCAGGAAGCCGAACTTGGCGCGTGCCTCTTCGGCACCAATGCCGAGCAGCTCGAACACCGCGCTCTGCATTTCCGGGCGGTGGATACGGATGGAGCCGCCACCGATTTCATTGCCGTTGAGCACCATGTCGTAACCACGCGATACCGCGGTCTTGGCGTGCGCGCGCAGGTCGGCGACGTCGTCCACCGCCGGTGCGGTGAAGGGGTGGTGCAGGGCCACGTAGCGCTGCTCTTCCTCGTCCCATTCGAACATCGGGAAGTCGGTGACCCACAGCGGCGCCCAGGTATTGGCGACCAGGCCGAAGTCCTTGCCGGCCTTCAGGCGCAGTGCGCCCATGAAGTCGGAAACCTTGTTGTAGCCACCGGCGCCGAAGAACACGATGTCGCCATTGCCGGCACCGATGTGCTTGAGCAGCGCGGCAAAGGTGTCTTCGCCGAAGAACTTCTGGATCGGCGAGCTGACCTCGCCGTTGTCGGCGATCTTGATATAGGCCAGGCCCTTGGCACCGTACTTGGCAGCGTGGGCGGCGTATTCGTCGATCTGCTTGCGGCTGAGGCTGGCGCCGCCGGGGATGCGCAGCGCGGCCACGCGGCCGTCGGCGTCATTGGCCGCGGCAGTGAACACCGGGAACTCGCTGGTCTTGACCAGTTCGGCCACGTCCACCAGCTCCAGCGCGATGCGCAGGTCCGGCTTGTCCGAGCCGTAGCGACGCATCGCCTCGGCCCAGGTCATGCGCGGGAACTGTGCGGCCAGGTCAACGTCCACCACTTCCTTGAAGATGGCGCGGATCATGTTTTCGACGAAATCCTGGATGTCGCGCTCGCGGACGAAGGCGAACTCCATGTCCAGCTGGGTGAATTCCAGCTGGCGGTCGGCACGCAGGGCCTCGTCGCGGAAGCAACGGGCGACCTGGTAGTAGCGGTCAAAGCCGGCCACCATCAGGATCTGCTTGAACAGCTGCGGGCTCTGCGGCAGTGCGTAGAACTCACCCGGGTGCATGCGCGCCGGCACCAGGAAGTCGCGGGCGCCTTCCGGGGTGGCCTTGGTCAGGATCGGGGTTTCGATGTCCTGGAAGCCGCGCTCGTCCAGGTGACGGCGCAGGGCCTGCACCAGCTTGATGCGGGTGCGCTGCATGCGCTGCATTTCCGGGCGGCGCAGATCCAGGTAACGGTACTTCAGGCGGGTGTCTTCGCCCGGGTTCTCATGCGCGTGGAACGGCAGCGGCGCGGCCTTGTTGAGGATGGTGATGCGGGTGGCGATCACTTCCACCTTGCCGCTGCGGATCTTGTCGTTGACCGCATGGCGGGCACGCACCACGCCTTCCACCTGCAGCACATCCTCGTAACCCAGGCTGGCGGCAACGGCAAAGACTTCGGCGTTGTCGGGCTCGACGGTGACCTGGACGATGCCTTCGTGGTCGCGCAGATCGATGAAGCAGACGCCGCCGAGGTTACGGGCAACGTCGGTCCAGCCGGCGAGGGTCACGGTTTGGCCGATCAGGGTCTCATCGACCAGGCCGCAGAAATGGGTACGCATGGAAAGCTCCGCAGGGGGCCCGGTACGAAACGGTGCCGGGTAGCCCCGTATTTTGGCGCTGAGCGCGGGCTGGAGCAAATCCGCCCATCAGTCACGCGGCCTTAAGTGGGACTGCGCCTATAGTTCGGCCACCCAACCTGAACAGGGAAGCCGCCATGAACCGACCCCTCCTGCTCGCCGGCCTGGCGACCCTGCTGGCATTGGCGTTGAGCCCCTCCCCGGCCCCGGCCCAAACAGCCTTCCCCGGTGCGCATAACGGCACCATCCGCTGCGACAGCAACAGCAACCGCCAACAGGTCTGCAATACCGGTTGGCGCAGCGCAGTGCTGGTCCGCCAGGTTTCCGATACGCGCTGCGTGGAAGGCCGCAACTGGGGCAGCAACAACGGCAGTGTCTGGGTCAATGGCGGCTGCCGTGCCGAATTCGCCGAAGGCCGCGGCGGCTGGGGCGGCGGTCCCGGCAACGGCAACGGCAATGGCCAGGGCGGCTGGAACGGCAACCGCACCATCCGCTGCGACAGCAACAGCAACCGCCATGTGGTCTGCAACACCGGCTGGCGCAGCGCGGTACTGGTGCGGCAGATCTCCGACACGCGCTGCGTGGAAGGCCGCAACTGGGGCAGCAACAATGGCACTGTCTGGGTCAATGGCGGCTGCCGCGCCGAGTTCGCCGAAGGTCGCGGTGGCGGCTGGGGCAATGGTGGCGGCTGGGGCGGCAACGATTACTTCGTCGATTGCCATAGCAACAGCAACCGCCTGAACACCTGTGCCTGGGACCGCCGCCAGGGACGTCCGGTGATCATCCAGCAGGTCTCCGATACCCGCTGCGTCGAAGGCCGCAACTGGGGCTACAACGGCAACAGCATCTGGATGAACGGTGGTTGCCGCGCCCGTTTCGGCGGGCGCTGAACCTCAACGCAAGCGGTTTGGAGGGCGCCGGCAACGGCGCCCTCCGCATTTCAGGCTTCGCTGCCCCATGGCGCGGGCGGCAATTGCACCGGCGTGCCCAGGTCGAACTCGACCTGGAACAGACGCCCATCCGGGCGCGCAAGTTCGTAGACAAAGCGCTTGCCCGGCACCAGCTCCATCGCCCAGGTATTGCGCAGGGAGGCGGTCATGCCATGTGCGGTGAACATCGCCACCGATGCCGCATCCACCGGAAACTCCTGCCGCTCGGCACTACCGGCCTGCGCAGTGTCGCCGCCGTACATCGTCACTGCGTCCGGGCTGCCGTCGGCGTGGCGGTGATCGTGCTTCAGGCGCAGGCCGCGATCGGTCCGGGTGATCACCCAGGTCCGCGAATGGTCCGTCCCCACATGGAACGGCACCCGCAGCTCCTGTTGCGGACTGTCGCAGCCACGTACATGCATCACCAGGGTTTTGCCATCGAACGGATCCGGCGTAGCGGATTGCGGGTGATTGGCGATGATGCGCCCGGCAAAAGCCTGCCCGCAGTACTGCGCCAGCTCGGCAAGGAACTGGTCGGCCGGGGTGGCTGCCGCCGTTGCTGACGGGGCGTTGCTGGCAGCAAGCACCGAAGCGGGAAGGACGACCATGCCGGCCATGGCCAGCGCGCGAATCAGATTCGGGAACGATGAGGTTTTCATGCCCCGATCCTCGCCCAGCTGCCAGCTCAAGGCAACGCGGCACCGCCGTGGGTTGCGTGTTGGGCTGCCTGCAATGCATTTCGCCATTGCGTGGTTACCGCCGATTGCCTGCCATACAAAGGCTCGGCGGCCGCTACGGCGGCCTGCCAGTAGCGCACAGCCTCCTCGCCCTTGCCACGTCGTTCGGCCAAACGCGCGCGCAACACCTGTTGGTGCACCGCTGCATAGGGACTGCCCGACAGCAGGGAGTGCACGCCATCCAGCACCTGTGCCGCCGCATCCAGCCGCTGTTTGCTGATCAGCCATTCGGCCCAGCCCTGCTGCAGGCGAATGGCGTTGGCGCTGCCGGCGGGAATACGCGGCAACCACAGGTCACGCGCCCGCTGCAGCATGGCATCGCCCGCATCGTCACCCTGGCGGGCCAACAGCAGACCGAGCTGGAACTCCAGGTCCAGGCTATCCGGGTGATCCCTGCCGATCGCCGCGGCACGTACTGCCAGCGCCTGCCGATAGGCGGACTCAGCGGCGGGCATGTCGCCCTGCGCCTGCGCAAGCAGTGCGGCAGTTTCGGTGACCACCGAATAGTTGTAGCTGTCCTTGCCCAGCACCTGCGCCGACAACCGCAGTGCGGCTTCAACATGCGGCCGCGCGCGTTCCAGTTCGCCTTTGCGTATCAGCGCCAGCGCCAGCCGGTTGTTCTCACTGACCACATAGACACTGCGCTCCCCGAAGATGGCGGGTGCGCGTGCCAGGTTGGCTTCGAAGGTGGCGATGGCCTCATCCAGGTCACCCCGGTCCATCACCATCAATGCACGTTCGGTATTGCTGGCCCAATAGTCGTAGGACGATTCGCCGAGAATGCGCAGGAACAAGGGCGTGGACTGGTCGAATGCCGCCGCCGATGCAACCAGGTCACCCTTGCGCCGATACGTCATGCCCAGGTTGTCCAGGGTCACGCCGATGTACTGCTCGCGTTTGCCGGCCTGATGCCGCAGCAGCGCCTGTTTGAACGCGTGTTCGGCATCGTCATAGCGCTGCTCCGACAACAGCGACAGGCCCAGTGAATTGTAGGACTGGGCAACGCGGAAACTGTCCGCAGGCTGCTTGCCCAGCAGCGCCAGCGCGCGCCGCGCCATCGCCGCGCCCTCCGTGCCGTTGCGATTGTTGGCATACGTCCCCGCCAACAGGTTGAACAGACGCGCAGCTTCGTCCAGGTTCCTTTCTCCGCCTGCCGCCGCCAGCGCTTCAGCCGCCTGCAGCATCATCGGATCGGCACGGCGCAGATCACCGGCATTGCGATAGGCCAAGCCAATCACCCCCTTCAGGCGTGCCTGTACTTCGGCCGATGCATCCAGCTCCTTGTCGATGCGCGAGGCAGCCCGATCCAGCACCTCGCGGGCGCTGATGTCCTCGCCGCCGCGTACGCCTTTCTCGCGCGGATCAGCCGCCTGGAACATTTCCACCAGGAAGCCGCTGACCTGCTCGGCGACCTTGGCTTCACGCTCGGCAGCGGCGCGTTCGGCTGCCAGCCGCCACACGAACCAGGCGGCAAACAGCAGTGCCAGCAGCAACAGCCCTGCCCCTTTCCAATTGCGGCGCAGCCAACGTCCACCGCGATAGAACCGGCTGCCATTACGTGCCTGTACCGGCCGATGCTGCAGGTAACTGCGCACGTCGGCGGCCAGGGCTTCCACCGATGGATAGCGCTGCCCAGGCGACAAGGCACCGGCACGCACCACGATGGCATCCAAGTCGCCGCGCAAGGCGCGCGCCCAGCGACAATCGGCCTTGGCCAGCCCACTGGGCGCAGCCACCGCAGCCTGGCGGTCGCTTGCGCCGCGCCTGCCGCCCTTGCCTGCCAGCAGTTCGCTCAACACCGCAGCCAGGCTGAAGACATCGCTGCTCACCCCAACCTCACGCCCCGACTGCAGCTCAGGAGCGGCATACGCCGCAGTGAAGAACTGCGCACCCGCGTCGCCGCCTTCATCGCCCAGCAGCCGCGACACGCCGAAGTCCAGCAATACCGGCTCACCATCCCCGCGCACCAGGATATTGGAAGGCTTCAGGTCGCAATGCAGTACCAGCCGCGCATGCGCGGCCTGCACGGCGTTGCATACCTGCAGGAACAGCTGCAAACGCTGGCGAAGATCCAGCTGCCGCCGTGTGCAGTACACATCCAGCGGGTCGCCAGGCACGTACTCCATTACCAGATACGGTAGCCCGCCCGGGGTCGTGCCACCGTCGTACAGGCGCGCGATGTTCGGATGCTGCAGGCTGGCAAGAATGCGCCGCTCGGCGGCCAGGCGTTCGGCCACCCGTGCGCCTGGCTGGCCCTGCAGGACCTTGATCGCCACGTCCTGTGCGTACAGTCCGTCCGCACGTTCGGCGCGGAACACGATACCCATGCCGCCACTGGCCAGTCGTAGGCATAGCCGCCACGGGCCGATGACATCGCCTTCACTCAACTCCGAAGGAACGGCGGCGGCAAACATTTTTTCGATCGGGTCACGCGCACGCCCCAGATCGCAGGTCTGCGCCTGCAGAAGTTCCAGGGTTTCGGCGATGACCTGGGGATCGGCACTCAATCGCGCAAGCTCGGTCCGCCATCGCGACGGTTCCAGCTCACACACCGCATCAAACAACTCGCGCACCTGCTGCCAGCTTTCCCGATCCACGCACATCCCCTTTGCCACACGCCCGCCTCGCTGCGAGGTCGTGCCGGTTGTGAGGATGATAAGCGGCGCTCAGCGCTGTGGTTCGTAAGAATCAGAGCTGGAGCTCGCATCCGTTGCCGGTGCAGCAGCATCTCCACCTTCTCTTACGACCTGCTCGTCGATGGGCTGGGCGTCTTCCTTGCTCAGCGGGTCCACGTCCATCGGCCGGCGGAATACCAACGATGGCAGCAGCGTGGTCAGCGCCGCATACAACAGCAAGGCACCAAACAGCACCGGCGAGATCGCAAACCGTTCGCGCATGATCGCCGCCAGCACCAGGGTGAAGATCAGTGTAGGTGACAGCGCCAGCGCAACCCGCAGGCTGGTGCGGAAACTTTCCCCGAACAACACCCGTCGCTGCAGCCAGATCACCGCGATGCGCAACGGCAGCACCACCAGGGTGATCACCAGGCCCAGGCCCAAGGCCTCGAAACTCAAGGCCTCGGCCGGCACCTTGGTACCGGCGTTGAAGAAATAGAACGGCACGAAGAACGAAGCAAACAGACGCAGCGCATGCAGGTTTTCGTGCGAGGCCAAGGTTGGCATGCGCTGCTGCAGCAACCGCGCCACCAGGCCGGCGATGAACGCACCCACCAGGTAATACACACCCAGGCCATAGGTGATGTACGCCGCCAGCATGCCAACCATCACCAACAAGGAGAACTCCGAACCCGGCGCATGCGGTGCCACCCAACGACCAAGCGCCACGAACAACAGCGGCAGCCCCACCATCATCGCGAGCAAGGCCATGCTCGACAGCGCCATATGCACCGGATCGCCCGCCTGCAGCACCACGAACAAGGCCGCCAGCGCCAGAAGTTCACCGGCAATGGCCTTGCTGCTGACCCAGAAGCGCTCGGCATCATCCAGCCCCAGCTGCGACAGCGAATCCATGATGAAGCCGGTCGACGGCGTCAGCAGGGCCAGCGCCAGCAGCGCAGCCGCCTGCCATGGCAGGCCAGCGTAATGCCAGGCCAGCCACGCCACCCCGGCCAAGGTGCCACTGCGGATCAGCAGATGCGCCAGCAGCGGCCACATCCCCTTGCGCAGGTCGGCCACATCCACTTCCAGACCGGCGAACAGGAACAAGGAAGAGATGCCCAGCGTGGCCAGCAGGCTGACGACCGGATCATGCGAGCCGTCGCCCAGCCATAGCATCGCGCCGATGCCGAACACCAGGCAGGTCAGCGGCGCCGGCAGGTTGAAGCGCTGCAACGCGCGCGGGATGACCAGCAACGCGAAGATCAGCAGCAGATAGATCAGTTCCTTGCTCATGACACCTGTTTCCTCTGGACCGGTTGTGCAAAGGCGACACCGGCCAGCCTGCGCCGACGGCTATCGGTCAGCGCAGCCGGGCACTGGCAAGCTCCCCCACGCCGCGCAGGATGCCATTGCGGCCGTCATCATCCAGTGCAGAACCCTGCAGGTAGCTCACCAGCAGCCACGGCGTCCCGCCTTGCAGGGGCCACAACACCGCGATGTCATTGGTGGTGTCGCTGCCATTGCTGCCGGTCTTGTCGCCCACCCGCCAGCCCTGCGGCAGGCCGGCGCGCAGGCGCGCATCGCCGGTCTGGTTGTCGATCAGCCAATCGGCCAGCTGCTGGCGCGCGGCCGCGCCCAGCACATCGCCGAGCACGAAACGCTGCAGGTTGCCGGCCATCGCCGCCGGGCTGGTGGTGTCGCGCGGATCGCCCTCGGCATAGCGGTTGAGTTCGGGCTCGTTGCGGGCGCTCACGGTGATGCGGTCGCCGTGGGCGCGCAGGAAGGCGGTGAGCCCGGCCGGCCCGCCGAGCAGCGGCAGCAGCAGGTTGGCGGCGGCATTGTCGCTGACGATCATCGTGGCCCGGCACAGGTCGCGCACGGTCATGTCCTTGCCCACGTGGCGCTCAGTGAACGGCGAATGGTCAAGGATGTCGCTCGCCCGCACCGGCACGCGCTGGTCCAGCGACAACTGGCCGGTCTCGGCGCGCTGCAGGATGGCCGCTGCCAGCGGGAACTTGACGGTGCTGCACATCGGGAAGCGCTCATCCATGCGGTGGCCATGGCGCTCGCCGGTCGCCGGGTTCCACAGGCAGACACCCAGACGGCCACCGCTGCGCTGCTCCAGCGCGGCAAAGTCGGCATTGCCGACGACGACGCCGGGCGCTGGCGGCGTGGCGTTGCGGGCCAGCGCCGTCGGCAACAAGGCCGTGGCCAAGGCAGCGGAACCGAGGGCGAGAAACTGGCGGCGGGCAAGCATGGCGACTCTCCAGAAAGGTGGTTCCGCCGATCTTGCCGACCACGAAGGGCCCGGACCAACGCAAAGAATCAGCGGGAGCCATTAGTTTTTCTTGCGCCTTAGGCCGCATTTTCCGCCCGATAGGGGAAATAATGCCGGCGACCATCAACTTTCATCATGACTGCGCATGATCCGCCCGCAACTGCCGCTCAATGCCCTGCGTGCCTTCGAGGCCGCCGCCCGGCACCTGAACTTCACCCGCGCGGCGCTGGAACTGTGTGTCAGCCAGGCCGCGCTGAGCCACCAGATCCGCGGCCTGGAGGACCGCCTGCAGGTCAGCCTGTTCCACCGGCTGCCGCGCGGTGTTGCCCTCACCGATGAAGGCGCGGCGCTGTATCCGGTGCTGACGGAGAGTTTCGACCGCATGGCGATCGCGCTGGACCGCTTCACCGGCGGCCGCTTCCGCGAGGTGCTGACGGTGGGCGTGGTCGGCACCTTCGCCACCGGTTGGCTGTTGCCGCGCCTGCCGGGTTTCGAGGCCGCCCATCCGGATATCGAGTTGCGCGTGCAGACCCACAACAACCGCATCGACCTGGCCGGCGAAGGCCTGGATCTGGCCATCCGTTTCGGTGATGGCGATTGGCAGGGCCAGGACTGCACCGCCATTGTCGATACCTTGTTCGCACCGCTGTGCGCACCGGCAGTGGCGCGCAAGCTGCGGCAGCCGCGTGATCTTGGCAACGTGCCGTTGCTGCGTTCCTACCGCAATGACGAGTGGCCCCGCTGGCTGCAACTGGTCGGGGTCAGTGGCGTGGAGGCGCGCGGTGCGGTGTTTGATTCCTCACTGACGCTGGCCAGTGCGGCGGCCGCAGGCGCCGGGGTCGCGTTGTTGCCGCTGCGCATGTTCGAGCAGGATCTGGCCGAAGGGCGGCTGTTGCAGCCGTTCGCGCCGACCCTGTCGCTGGGACGCTATTGGCTGACGCGGCTGCGCTCGCGGCAGGAGCGCGAACCGCTACGGCGCTTCCGCCTATGGTTGCTGGCACAGGAAGGATTGGACCTGTAGTGCCGAGCCATGCTCGGCAGAGGCATCACCTGTAGTGCCGAGCCATGCTCGGCAAGGGGCATCACCGATAAAACCCCAGCCGAGCATGGCTCGGCGCTACAGTGGCATCGCTGCACGGCTTGTGCCGCGCCCACAACGCTCAGTCCTCCAGCATCTCCATCCACGCTGCCTCGGCCTGCTCCAGCTGCTGCGCCAGCACTTCACGTTCGCTGCCCAGCTTGGCCATTTTGGCCGCGTCGGCGTAGTTGGCCGAATCCGCCAGTTGCGCGTCCACCGCCGCCAGCGATGCACCCAACTGCTCGACCTTCTTCTCGGCCGCTTCCAGCTTGTGCGGGTTGACCGGCTTCTTGTTGGAAGCCGGTTTGGCCGGGGCAACCTGCGCAACCGGTGCGGCCGCTGGCTTTTCCTGGCGATCACTCTTGTTGCGTGAACCCTGCGCACTGGCGCGGGTACGCAGCCACTGCGCGTATTCGTCCAGGTCACCGGCAAACGGCTCGACCACGCCATCGGCCACGCGCCAGAACGTATCGCAGACCAGGCCGATCAGGTGGCGATCATGCGACACCATCACGATGGCCCCTTCAAACAAGGCCAGCGCTTCGGCCAGCGCTTCGCGCATTTCCAGGTCAAGGTGGTTGGTCGGTTCGTCGAGCAGCAACACATTGGGCTGCTGCCAGGCGATCAGCGCCAGCGCCAGACGCGCACGCTCGCCACCGGAGAAACCATCCACGGTCTCGAACGCACGATCGCCCGGGAAATTCCACTTGCCGAGGAAGTCGCGGAACGACTGGTTGACGCCATCCGGCGAGATCTCGCGGAAGTGATCCATCGGCGTCATGCCGGCATGCAGCGATTCCACCGTGTGCTGGGCGAAGTAACCGATCTGCAGGTCCGGGTGGGCCATGCGATCACCGCCGAGCAACGGCAGGTCACCGACCAGTGACTTCACCAGCGTGGTTTTACCCGCACCGTTCGGCCCGAGCAGACCAACGCGCTGGCCGGCTTCCAGGCCGAAGCCGACGTTGTCCAGGATCACCGCGTCCGGCCCGTAGCCGGCGGTGACGTCGTTGAGGCGGATCAGCGAGAACGGCAGCTTGGCCGGCGGCGAGAACTCGATGCGGAACTCGCGCTCGGCGCGCACCGCTTCGGTGCCGGCCATCTTGGCCAGGCGCTTCATCCGGCTCTGCGCCTGGGTGGCCTTGCTGGCCTGCGCCTTGAAGCGGTCGATGAAGCTCTGCAGGTGGGCGCGCTCGGCCTGTTCCTTCTCGTGCGCGATCTGCTGCTGGCGCAGGTGCTCGGCACGCTGGCGCTCGAAATCGGTATAGCCGCCCGGGTAGAGCTTGGCGCTGCCACCGTGCAGGTGCAGGGTGTGGGTGGCGACGTTGTCGAGGAACTCGCGGTCATGCGAGATCAGCAGCAAGGTGCCCGGATACTTCAGCAACCACTGTTCCAGCCAATAGACCGCATCCAGATCCAGGTGGTTGGTCGGTTCGTCGAGCAGCAGCAGGTCGCTGGGCATCATCAGCGCGCGCGCCAGGTTCAAGCGTGCGCGCCAGCCGCCGGAGAACGCCGACACCGGGCGGTCATGCGTCTCGGCCGGGAAGCCCAGGCCGTGCAGCAGCTTGCCGGCACGGGCTTCGGCGTCGTACGCCCCCAGCTCGGCCATCTTCTGGTGCGCATTGGCGACCGCTTCCCAATCCTCGCGCTCAGCGGCGGCGGCTTCTTCAGCCAGCACGGCGGCTACCACGTCGTCACCACCGAGCACGAAGTCGATGGCGCGGTCGGGCAGCGCCGGGGTTTCCTGGGCCACATCGGCGATGCGGATCTTGCCGGGCAGCGACACATCGCCCTTGTCGGCTTCCAGTTCACCGCGCACGGCGGCGAACAGGCTGGATTTGCCTGCGCCATTACGCCCCACCACGCCTACGCGATAGCCGGCATGCAGGGTGAGGTCTACGTTGGACAACAGCAGGCGCTCGCCCCGGCGGAGGGCGAAATTACGAAGGGAAATCATGAATGGGTCCGTTATAACGAAACGGAATGTGCATGTGAGCAGCATTCCTGCGACGTAATTCTAACGTTAACCAATACTTGACTCACGTCCTGTTATCGCACGCGCCTGAACGGCATTGCCTGACAAGGGCCAAGTACTCGCATTGCCAAATCGCCTTTGCTGAACTGAAAAAGCTTTCAAAAGCAACAATTTAGCTGCGTCATCCGGTTTGACACGAGGTAAAAATTCCATTAATTCGTTGATGGTGCACCGCAACAGCCGCGAACCCCACGCGCCGCCGATGCCGCCACTCAATACCGGAGCTGCAACCTGATGAATCGCACGTCCAGCACCCTCGCCGTCGCCATTGCCATCGCCCTTGGCGCCCCGGCCCTCCCCGCCTTCGCCCAGACCGCTGCCAACACCCTGGATACCGTGATCGTCACCGGTACCCGCGTGGCCGACCGCACCGTGGCCGAATCGCAGTCACCGATCGACATCATCACCCCGGAGGCGCTGCAGTCCACCGGCACCGGCGAGTTGGCCACCGCGCTGTCGCGCGCCCTGCCCTCGCTGAACTTCCCGCGCCCGGCCCTGACCGACGGCACCAGCGGCATCCGCCCGGCGCAGCTGCGCGGTCTGTCGCCTGACCAGGTGCTGGTGCTGGTCAACGGCAAGCGCCGCCATACCTCGGCGATGATCAACGTCAACGGCAGCATCGGCCGTGGCTCGTCGGCGGTGGACATCAACGCCATTCCGATCGCCGCCATCGAGCGCGTGGAAGTGCTGCGTGACGGCGCCTCGGCCCAGTACGGCTCCGACGCCATCGCTGGCGTGGTCAACATCGTGCTCAAGGGCAGCGGCAAGGGCGGCAGCCTGGCCGTGGATTACGGCCAGTACTCGGCCGGTGACGGCAACAAGTACCAGCTCTCCGGCGACACCGGCGTCAGCTTCGCCGATGGCCGTGGCAGCGTGCATTTCGCCGGCCAGATCAGCCAGCAGGACGAAAGCAACCGCGCAGGCCCTTATCAGGGCACCACCCCGAATACCGGCAACTTCCCGTCCATCGGTGAGAAGACCTTCGTGGTCGGCGACCCGCGCGTGGATGCCACCGCTGCCTCGGCCAACGCCAGCTTCAACTTCAGCGACAACGTCAGCGCCTACGCCAGCGCCCTGCTGAGCAACCGCGACATCACTTCGTTCGCGTTCTACCGCTCGCCCAACCACAGCGGCCAGACCGCGCTGCTGGCGCAGGTCTACCCGGACGGCTTCGTGCCGCAGATCAACCAGTACTCCAAGGACCGCTCGCTGGTGGCCGGCGTCAAGGGCAATACCGAGAGTGGCTGGACCTGGGACGTCAGCCTCAACCACGGTGAAAACACCCTGGATTTCCACACCCGCAACAGCATCAACTACAGCCTGGGCGTGAACAGCCCGACCTCGTTCTACGACGGCACGCTGAAGTACCAGCAGGACATCTTCAACGCCGACCTCACCAAGTCGCTGGACTGGGGCCTGGCCTACCCGGTCACGCTGTCCTTCGGCGGTGAGTACCGCCGTGAGAAGTGGGAACAGAACGCCGGTGAGCTGAACTCCTATACCGGTAGCGGCGCGCAGGGCTTCGGTGGTTTCACCCCGACCAACGAAGTGCACAACGATCGCCACAATTACGCCGTCTATGCCGGCCTGGAAGCCGACCTGACCGAGAAGTTCTCCGCCGGCCTGACCGGTCGCTACGAGGACTACTCGGACTTCGGCGACAAGTTCTCGGGCAAGTTGTCGGCGCGCTACGCCTTCACCGACAAGGTCGCGCTGCGTGCCACCGCGTCCAGCGGCTTCCGCGCCCCGTCGCTGGCCCAGCAGAGCTACCAGGCGGTCACCAGCACCATCATCAACGGCAGCTTCGTCGACCGCGGCACCTTCCCGACCACCAGCGCTGCCGCACAGGCACTGGGTGCCAGCCCGCTCAAGGCCGAAAGCTCCACCTCCTACAGCCTTGGCCTGGTGCTGCAGCCGGTTGATCGCCTGTACCTGACCGTCGATGCCTACCAGATCGACATCGATGACCGCATCGTGCTGTCCACCAACATCACCACCAATGCCGCCGCCAATGCGTTGTTGGCCGGGCTGGGGCTGCCGCAGGTCACCGCGTTCTCCTACTTCACCAATGGTGTGGACACCCGCACCCGCGGTGTCGATGCAGTATCCAGCTACACCATCCCGTTCAGCGCCAGCAGCCTGGAACTGACCGCGGCCTACAGCTACAACGAGACCGAAGTGAAGAAGTTCATCGCTTCGCCGGCGGTGTTCGGCAGCCTGGGCATCACCCAGTCGCTGATCGGCCGCGACGAGATCGGCCGCATCGAGGACAGCTTCCCGCGTGACAAGGCCATCGTCAGCGGCACCTGGCGCTCGGACCGCTGGGAGCTGGGTCTGTCGGCGACCCGCTACGGCAGCTTCACCGTGCGCAACTCGGCCACCGCTGCCCGCGACCAGACCTATGACGCCAGTTGGGTAGTGGACGCCTCGGCCAGCTTCAAGCCCAGCGAGAACTGGAAGCTGACCCTGGGTGCGGACAACCTGCTGGACCAGTACCCGGATCGCACCGCGGACCTGCAGAACTCGACCTGGGGCATGCTGCCGTACAGCAACTACTCCCCGTACGGCTTCAACGGCGCTTACGTATACGGCCGTATCAGCTACACCTGGTAAGACTGTTTTGACGTCGTGAAAGGAAGATGCCCCGGGGCGACCCGGGGCATTTTCTTTTGCCGGCTCGGCAGAGGCTTACCCCTCCCCAGCCCTCCCCTTCGCTGCGCGAAAGGGAGGGGGCAGTTCATGCGGGCTGCAGGGTTCACCCAGCTTTTGCTTTGGCGCCCTCCCTTTCGCGCAGCGAAGGGGAGGGTTGGGGAGGGGTACCCTGGCGTTTGCTGTTGCCCTCACCAGCAAGCACCACAAACCCACACCCCACCCTCGCTCCATAAAAAAAACCCAGATTTTTCATGCATTTCCCCTCACCAAACCGCGCATCGCCTTTAGAATCGAAGTACCCCACCCCCTGCTGCGAGCCCTGATGCACCATGACACCGCCCTGATCAACATGATTGCCATCGGTCTGGGCCTGGCCTTCGTGCTTGGCGCCCTGGCCAACAAACTGCGGCTGTCGCCGCTGGTGGGCTATCTGATTGCCGGTGTCATCGTGGGACCGTTCACCCCGGGCTTTGTCGCCGACCAGGCGCTGGCCAACCAGTTGGCCGAGATCGGGGTGATGCTGCTGATGTTCGGCGTCGGCCTGCACTTCTCGTTGAAGGACCTGATGGCGGTCAAGGCCATCGCCATCCCCGGTGCCATCGGCCAGATCCTGGTCGCCACCCTGCTCGGCTGGGGCGTGGCTACGCTGATGGGCTGGCCGGCGCTGCACGGGGTGATCTTCGGCTTCTCGCTGGCCACCGCGTCCACCGTGGTGTTGTTGCGGGCCATGGAGGAACGCCGCTTGCTGGAAACCACGCGCGGCAAGATCGCGGTGGGCTGGCTGATCGTCGAAGACCTGGCCTGTGTGCTGGCCCTGGTGATGATGCCGGTGATTGCCGAGGTGTTCGGCCCCGAGGCCAGTGGCAAGGCACTTTCGATTGGCGGCCTGCTGGCCTCGATCGGCTGGACCTTCGTGCAGTTGGGCCTGTTCGTGGCAGTGATGCTGGTGGTTGGCCGGCGGGTGATTCCGTGGGTGCTGGAGAAAGTGGCCGGCACCGGCTCGCGCGAGCTGTTCACCCTGTGCGTGCTGGCCATCGCGCTGGGCGTGGCGTTTGGTGCGGCCGCGCTGTTCGGCGTCTCGTTCGCGCTGGGCGCATTCTTCGCCGGCATGATGCTCAACGAATCCGAGCTCAGCCACAAGGCCGCGCATGATTCGCTGCCGCTGCGCGATGCGTTCGCGGTGCTGTTCTTCGTTTCGGTCGGCATGTTGTTCAACCCGATGATCATCGTCGAGCACCCCTGGCAGGTGCTGGCGACGGTAGTGATCATCATGTTCGGCAAGTCAGCCGCCGCCTTCTTCATCGTGCGCGCCTTCGGCCACTCCAAGAGCACCGCGCTGACCATCTCCGCCTCGCTGGCGCAGATCGGCGAGTTCGCCTTCATCATCGCTGGGCTGGGCGTGGCCCTGAAGATCCTGCCGCCCACCGGGCAATCGCTGGTACTGGCCGGTGCGCTGGTCTCGATCATGCTCAACCCGGTGGTGTTCGGCCTGCTCGACCGCTGGCAGGCACGCCACAAGGAAACCGCGCCGGTGCCGGAAGTGCCGGACATCCCGCCGGGTCCGTCGCTGGACCTGCACGACCACGCCATCGTGGTCGGCTATGGCCGGGTCGGCAGCGAGCTGGCGCAGGTGCTGCGCGACCGCGGCGTGCCGGTGCTGGTGATCGACGACAACCGCGAGCATGTGGAACGCGCGCACGCCGCCGGCATCCCCGGCATCCGCGGCAGTGCCGCCTCGGACAAGGTGCTGGCCGAGGCGCACCCCGAGCGCGCCACCATCGCCGTGCTGGCCATCCCGCAACCGCTGGAATCCGGTGAGGTGCTGGCCAAGCTGCGCGCCATCAACCCCAATCTGACCCTGTTGGCGCGTGCCCACAGCGATGCCGAGGTCAAGCATCTGCTGGAGCACGGCGCCGACGGCACGGTGATGGCCGAGCGCGAGCTGGCCTACTCGCTGGCGGAAATGATCATGTCCACCCCGCCCTACCGCAGCCTGCGCCGCAACGTGCCTCAGCCGGCGGCCAGCGGCACGTAGATGTCGGCGCGCAGGATGGCCTCGGGAACGTCCTCGGGGTCATCCAGGAAGTGATAGTGCAACGGCGCGTCGCGCAGGGCATGGCCGCTGCCCGGCAACCACTCACGCAGCAACCGGTCGGTGGCGTCCTCGAGCAGGGAGTAGCTGCCGACATGATGCAGGCGCGCCATGCGCCCGCCCCCCAACTGCAGGCGCTGCAGTGATGCCGGCAAGGCCGGCAGCTCGGCATCCAGCGCCAGCGCGCAGTCGAACAGCAGCTCGTCGGCAGGCAGCTCACGGTGGTCACCCAGCGGCAGGCCGATCAACTGCTGCAGCTGTTCGATCAGGCCCTGCTCGGCCGCCCAGCCGAACAGTTCGCCGAACACACCATCCAGATCGTCGAAGGCACCCCGGGCACGCAACGCGACCACCTCGAACGGCTCCAGGGTGATCACTTCCACGCTCAGCGGCGCGGGAGTTTCAGCCACCGGCAGCGGGCGCGACAGCTGGGCGATGCAGGCGGCCAGTCGCTGCGGATCGTCGCGCAGTTCGCTGGCACTGGCATCCACGCTTTCGCGCAGCACCCGGGCCAAGGCCTGCGGGGTGTCGTAACCGGCCAGCAAGGCGATCTCGGTGACACTGGCCGCGCTATGCGCCAGACGCTGCAGCGCCTTGACCACCCGCAGCCGCTGCACCGTGCGGCCTATCGTTTCACCGGTCAGCGCGCGGTAAACGCGATGGAAGTGGAAAGGCGAGTAATGGGCGATGGCCGCCAGCGCCTCCAGGTCGGGCAAGGGGCCGCCGGTATCGACGGCCTGCTGCAGACAGGCAATGACCCGGTCCAGGCGTGGCAGCTGTGCGGCATTGGCTTTCATTGCATCGTCTCCGTGGAAGTGGGGCTATTGCAGCGCGCCTGCTCAGCGCTGGCGTTTCCGATCTTGCGCAGGCGTCGGCCCGGCAGCAGGCATCCGCGCCAGATAGTCCTGCAACAAGGCGATGGCCTGGCGCACCTTGGCCGGTTGGGTCTGGCGATGTGGTGTCACCGCCCAGGCCGGCAACGCTGGCACTTCCCAATCCGGCAACAGGCGCTGCAGGTGGCCGTCAGCCAATAGCGGGGCCGCATCCAGGCTGGTCAGCACCGCCACGCCCAAACCGGCCTGGCATAGCTGCAGGACCGCTGGCTGGTTCTGGCTGGCGATGCGCGGATGCGCCGGCACCAGCCGTTCCTCGCCGCTGTCACGGTGTTGCCAGACCAAGCCGGGCACCTGCGGCACACCCAGCCAGTCGGCGGCGGGTACCTGCAGGGGATCGGTGGGCATGCCGTGGGCCTGCAGCCACTGCGGCGACGCGCAGGGCCAACGCTGCAGGCTGCCCAGGCGCTGCGCCATCCAATCGCTATCCGGCAGCTGGCCAAAGCGCAGGGCCAGATCGATGCGCGCCTGCAACAGGTCGGTCCAGCCGTCGTCGAAGAACAGGTGCAGGCGCAGCTGCGGGTTGTCCTGCAACCACGTCCCCAGCGCCGGCCCGATATGCGCGGCCATGCCCAGCGGCGCCGACAGCCGCAGTTCACCGCTGGGGGCCTGGCGGGCGGCCGACAGTTCTGCCGCTGCCTCCCCGGCCGCGTCCAGCAGACGCGCGCAGGCCGCGTAGTAACGGCTGCCCACATCGGTGAGGGCCAGCCGTCGGGTGGAGCGGTGCAACAGCGCCACCCCGGCCTCCTGCTCCAGCGCGCGCAGTTGCTGGCTCACCGCCGAGGTACTCATGCCCAGGGCCCGCGCCGCCGCACTCATCGAGCCGTGCTGCACCACCTGGGCAAACAGGGCCATCCGCTTGAAGCTGTCCATGGGTCACCTCCTTGCGGGCCATTGTGAAGCACAGCTTCAAGGTCTTTGTGATTTTTTGCGACTGCCGCGGCGGCACGCGGAGGCGGAAACTGGCGTCATTCCCACTCGCAAGGATTTCCCATGAAAGTCGCATTGATTGGTGCCACCGGCTTCGTCGGCAAGGCCCTGCTGGACGAACTGCTGGCGCGCGGCCATGACGTCACCGCCCTGGTGCGTGACTCAGCCAAGCTGGCAAGCCGCGCGCGCTTGCACGTGGTCAAGGCCGATGTGCTCAATGCTGAGGAGGTACGCGCCGGGGTCAGCGGTGCCGACACCGTGATCAGTGCCTACAACGCCGGCTGGGCCAATCCGGATCTGTACAACGAGTTCATGCGTGGCACCCGCGCGATCGTGGCCGGCACCAAGGCAGCAGGCGTCAAGCGCTACATCGTGATTGGCGGCGCTGGCAGCCTGTATGCGGCGGACGGCACCCAGCTGGTGGATTCCCCCGACTTCCCGGCGGCTATCTATCCCGGTGCCAGCGCCGCGCGCGATGCGCTGAACGAGTTGCGTAATGAGACCTCGCTGGCCTGGACCCAACTGAGCCCGCCGGTGGCCTTCCATCCGGGCAGTGCGACCGAGCGCACCGGCAAGTACCGGGTGGGCAGCGACACTCCGCTGAGCACCGGTGATGGCCCGGGCACGATCAGTGCGGCCGATCTGGCGGTGGCAGTGGTGGATGAGCTGGAAACGCCGAAGCACGTGGGCAAGCGGTTTACGGTTGCCTGGTAAAAGCTAGGAGCTGAGAGCTGCCCTCACCCCAACCCCCGCTCCGCGCCCCGGCCCTTGCGCTGACGCAAGCGCGTTCAAATGGCTGCGAACCTTTGGTTCGCAAACAGCCCTTCTCACCCCGCATGCGGGAGAGGGGCCAGGATTGCGGCGGCTCGTAGTGCGTTAGCCCCTCTCCCGTTTACGGGAGAGGGGTTGGGGTGAGGGGAAGCTTCTAACAAGCGAACCCCGCCCTTGATTCTCCTCTGCAGCGTCCAAGCTGGGACTCAAGCCCCAGCCAACGCCTGCTCCAGATCCGCCAGCAGGTCATCGATATGCTCGATGCCCACCGACAGGCGCACGGTGTCCAGCGTCACCCCGGCCTTTTCCAGCTCGGCCTCATCCAGCTGCCGATGGGTGGTGGATGCCGGATGCGTGGCCAGTGACTTGGCATCGCCCAGGTTCACCAGTCGCGTGAACAGCTGCAAGGCATCCAGGAAGCGCGCGCCGGCTTCGCGCCCACCCGGCAAACCGAAGGTCAGCACGCCCGAGCCGTGGCCACGCAGGTACTTCTGCACCAGCGCATGTTCCGGATGGTCCGGCAGCGCCGCGTAGTTCACCCAGGCGACCTTTGCATGGTTCTGCAGGTAGTTGGCCACGGCCAGCGTATTGCTGTTGATGCGATCCATGCGCAGCGCCAGCGTCTCGACGCCCTGCAGGATCTGGAAGGCGTTGAACGGCGAAATCGCCGCGCCCATGTTGCGCAATGGCACCACGCGGGCACGGCCAATAAAGGCCGCCGGCCCCAATGCCTCGGTATAGACCACGCCGTGGTAGCTGACGTCCGGCGTATTGAGGCGCGGGAAGCGCGCCTTGTGCTCGGCCCACGGGAAGCGGCCGGAATCGACGATGGCACCGCCAAGACTGGTGCCATGGCCACCGAGATACTTGGTCAAGGAGTGCACCACGATATCCGCACCAAAATCGAAGGAGCGCTGCAGATACGGCGTGGCCACGGTGTTGTCGACGATCACCGGCACGCCATGCGCATGCGCGATCTTGGCGATGGCCTCGATATCGGTGATATTGCCGCGCGGGTTGCCGATGGATTCGACGAACACCGCCTTGGTGCGCTCATCAATCAGCGCCGCAAATGCCTGCGGATCACGGTAATCGGCAAAGCGGGTCTGGATGCCGAACTGCGGCAGCGTGTGTGCGAACAGGTTGTAGGTGCCACCGTACAGCGCGCTGGAGGCGAGGATATTGTCGCCGGCCTCGGCAATGGTCTGGATGGCGTAGGTGATGGCGGCCTGGCCCGAGGCCAGCGCCAACGCACCGATGCCGCCTTCCAAGGCCGCGATGCGCTTTTCCAGCACATCGGTGGTGGGATTCATGATGCGGGTATAGATATTGCCCTGGACCTTGAGGTCGAACAGATCGGCACCGTGCTGGGTGTCGTCGAAGGCGTAGGCAACGGTCTGGTAGATCGGCACCGCCACCGCGCGGGTGGTCGGGTCAGGGGAATAACCGCCGTGCACGGCGATGGTTTCTGGCTTCCACTGCGGATCGGTCATCGGAGCGCTCGCTAAGGAGTGACCGCTGACGATAGCCGAGGATGGCTGGCAACCGGTGGACGGTTGCAGGGGTTACTTGTGAGGGGATGGAATCTTCTGATGCATTTTCAGCTGGAAGCTTCCCCTCACCCCAACCCCTCTCCCGCGTGCGGGAGAGGGGCTAACGCACCACGAGCCGCCGCAAACCTTGCCCCTCTCCCGCGCGCGGGAGAGGGGTTGGGGTGAGGGCAGCTTTTAACGCACTTGAAGCTTTGGCTCTGGCTCTCAGCCCTTGCCGAACTGCAGCTGCCCGCCACCACCGGCTTCCACCTTGATGGTGTCGCCGCTGGCGAACTCGCCGGCCAGGATCTTCTGCGCCAGCGGGTTTTCCAGCTGCGCCTGGATCGCACGCTTCAACGGACGCGCGCCATAGATCGGGTCGAAGCCGACATTGCCCAGCACATCGAAGGCCGAATCCGACACTTCCAGGCGCAGGCCACGCTCGCCCAGGCGCTTCTCCAGGCCACGCATCTGGATGCGTGCGATCTGCTTGATCTGCTGCTTGTCCAGCGGGTGGAACACGACGATGTCGTCCAGGCGGTTGATGAACTCCGGACGGAAGTGCGCCTGCACCACGCCCATCACCGCGGCCTTCATCTGCGTATAGGCTTCCGGGCTGTCGTCACCGCTCATGTCCTGGATCTGGTGCGAGCCCAGGTTCGAGGTCATCACGATGACGGTGTTGCGGAAGTCCACGGTGCGGCCCTGGCCATCGGTCAAACGACCGTCGTCCAGCACCTGCAGCAGGATGTTGAACACATCCGGATGCGCCTTCTCCACCTCGTCCAGCAGGATCACGCTGTACGGGCGACGGCGCACCGCCTCGGTCAGGTAGCCACCTTCCTCGTAGCCCACATAGCCCGGGGGCGCACCGATCAGGCGCGACACGCTGTGCTTCTCCATGAACTCACTCATGTCGATGCGCACCATCGCGTCGGGCGAATCGAACAGGAAGTCGGCCAGCGCCTTGGTCAGCTCGGTCTTGCCCACGCCGGTCGGGCCCAGGAACAGGAACGAGCCACTCGGACGGTTCGGGTCCGACAGGCCGGCGCGCGAACGCCGCACCGCGTCGGAAACCACGCGGATCGCTTCTTCCTGGCCAACCACGCGGTTGTGCAGCATATCTTCCATGCGCAGCAGCTTGTCGCGCTCGCCTTCCAGCATCTTGCTGACCGGGATACCGGTCCAGCGCGAGACGACCTCGGCGATTTCCTCGTCGGTCACCTTGTCCTGCACCAGCTTGAAGTCCTTGCGCTCCATTTCCTGCGCGGCCTGCAGCTGCTTCTCCAGGTTCGGCAGCAGGCCGTACTGGATCTCGCTCATCTTGGCGAAGTCCTGGCGACGCTGTGCGGCTTCCAGATCCAGCTTGGCCTTCTCGACCTGCTCCTTGATCTTGGTCGCGCCCTGCAGTGCGGCCTTCTCCGACTTCCAGATTTCGTTGAGGTCGGAGAACTCACGCTCCAGTGTGTCGATATCGGCTTCCAGATCGGCCAGGCGCTTGCGCGAGGCGTCGTCCTTTTCCTTCTTCAGCATTTCGCGCTGGATCTTGAGCTGGATCAGGCGACGCTCCAGGCGATCAAGCTCTTCCGGCTTGGAGTCGATCTCCATGCGGATACGCGATGCCGCCTCGTCCATCAGGTCGATGGCCTTGTCCGGCAGCTGGCGGTCGGTGATGTAGCGGTTGGACAGCGTCGCCGCCGCAACCACCGCAGGGTCGGTGATTTCCACGCCGTGGTGCACCGCATAGCGTTCCTTCAGGCCACGCAGGATGGCGATGGTGTCCTCCACCGTCGGCTCACCCACGAACACCTTCTGGAAGCGGCGCTCCAGCGCGGCGTCCTTCTCGATGTACTGGCGGTACTCGTCCAGGGTGGTGGCACCGATGCAATGCAGCTCGCCACGCGCAAGCGCCGGCTTGAGCATATTGCCCGCATCCATCGCGCCGTCGCCCTTGCCGGCGCCGACCATGGTGTGCAGCTCGTCGATGAACAGGATGATCTGGCCTTCGTTCTTGGACAGATCGTTGAGCACGCCCTTGAGCCGTTCCTCGAACTCGCCGCGGAACTTGGCACCGGCAATCAGCGCGCCCATGTCCAGCGACAGCACGCGCTTGCCGCGCAGGCCCTCGGGCACTTCGTCGTTGATGATGCGCTGGGCCAGGCCTTCGACAATGGCAGTCTTGCCCACGCCGGGCTCCCCGATCAGCACCGGGTTGTTCTTGGTACGGCGCTGCAGCACCTGGATGGTGCGGCGGATTTCCTCGTCGCGGCCAATCACCGGGTCGAGCTTGCCGCTCTCGGCACGCGCGGTCAGGTCGATGGTGTACTTCTCCAGCGCCTGGCGCTGCTCTTCTGCGTTTTCGCTCTGCACGGTTTCCCCGCCGCGCAGCTTGTCGATGGCGGCCTCCACTTTTTTCTTGTCGGCACCGGCAGCGCGCAGGGCCATGCCAGCCGGGCCACCGTCGTCCACCGCCGCCAGCAGGAACCACTCGCTGGCGATGAACTGGTCGTTGTGCTGCTGGGCCAGCTTGTCGGTGCTGTTGAGCAGGCGGTTGAGATCATTGCCCATCGACAGGCTGCCGGCCTGGCCGGATACCTTGGGCAGTGCATCCAGCGCTTCGGTCAGCCGCTCGCGCAACACCGGCACGTTGACACCGGCCTGGGCCAGCAAGGGCCGGCTGCTGCCACCGGGCTGATCGAGCAGCGCGCTGAGCACGTGCACCGGCTCGATGATGTTGTTGTCACGGCCAACTGCCAGCGACTGGGCATCTGCCAGGGCCTTCTGGAAGTTGGAGGTGAGTTTGTCCATCCGCATGGGTCTTCTTCCTCAATGTTGGGTTGCCAGCACTGCCGGCGATACTGGTTCAGATGCGGTTGCAACGGCGTGATTCAAGGGTGAATAGCCATCTTGTTCAGCTGCAATCGCAATCCCGCCCCAGTATCACCCGCTGCTGTCACCGCAACCTTGATCCAACGCAAGCGGCAGCGCGGCTCAGCCGCGCGTGATCGCCGCGCGCAACGCCCGCAGCTGCTGCTTCACCGCCTGTTGCTGGCTGGCATCCATGCGCAGCAAGGCTTTCTGCCCGATCGACAGCGATTGCAGGGCCGGGTCGACGAAGCGATAGCGGCCCTTGCCGTCCGGCTCCACCGCCAGCGGACGGGCCGGCTCGGGGGTCTGCAGCAGATGGTCGATCACCGCCACCAGCCTGTCGTTGAAATGGCCATCGGGATGACCGATATCGCGGTAGGCCTGCTGCAGCAAGGGATAGAAGCGCTTGTAAGCAGCCGCTACCGCCCCCGTATCGGCACGGGTAAAGGCATCCACGTAAGGTGCATAGCGGGTGGCATTGGCGGCTGCCAACCGCTCACCGCCAGCACCGCCCTGCTCCACCTGCAGCGCGCCTGGCAACGGCCGCACCGCCATCGCCGCAGCTGGCAGGCTGGGCTGGGTGAGATTGTCGACATGAACCACCACGCGCTGGATCAGCTGCTCACGCAGCAGCACGGCCAAGACATCTGCGGGAAACAACCCGTTCAGCGCCTGCCAACTGGAAGCATCGCTGTCGGCCAGAGCCGGCAAGGCCGGGTCGGCAGCTACGTCGAGCGGATATTTCGGCTCGGCCGCTGGTTCGGGCCTAGCCGGCGGTTGGACGGCCGGTGCAGCCGGGCTATCCACCAGCGGAGCAGCGGTTGCCGTTGCCTGCCGCAGCTGCGCCACATCATCACGGAACATCCACCATGCAGCGCCGCCTACCGCGACGACGCCAACCACTGCCCAGGGCCACACTGCTTTGCGCTTCTGCATCACTTGCACCTTTATTGCATGTGATGGTGTGACCCTGTTTATCCCGCCGGGTTCCCCTGCGGTTCAAGCCTCGTGCATCAACGCTGTTTCTGCAGCGACATCAGGCCGATCACGACCGCCAGCACCGCGTAGGCAGCCGATACCTGCAAGGTGATGGCCTGGCGCAGGCCTTCCAGCTGCCACGGCAGGTAGATGCCACCGCGCGGATCGGTGGAATGGATCACGCCAAACGCACTCAGCGCGGCAGCCACCAACAGCAGGCTTACCGCCACGCCAGCGCGGCGCTCGATCAAGGCCACCAGTGCTGCCGCCCAGATCATCGCGCTGATGATGAAACCATTGCCAAGCAGCTGCAGGGTAGCCACGTCCGACAGGCCATGGCCATCGACCACTGCATACAGGGCGGCCGCCGCATCGGGTGCTACCCAGGTGCCGAACTTGATGTTGATCAGGTAGGCGATGGCCGGCAGGAAGGCCAGCGCCACCGCGATCGCGTGCTCGCGCTTGGTCTGCTGGAACGCCTGCACAGTGATGTCGAGGCCGACGAAGACGATGATCGGTGCCAGCACCGCCACCGGCAGCCACTGCACCAACCCGGCAACCACGCCGAGCATGCCGCCGATGCCGATGAACAGGCCGGTCAGCAGTGTGTAGCCGCTGCGTGCACCCAGACGCTTGTAGGCCGGCTGGCCGATGTACGGCGTGGTCTGTGCGACACCGCCGCAGACGCCAGCGATCAGCGTAGCAATGGCCTCGACCAGCAGGATGTCGCGGGTGCGGTAATCGTCACCGGCAGCGCGCGCACTCTCCGCCACGTTGATACCGCCCACCACCATCAGCAGGCCGAACGGCAGCAGCAGCGATAGATACGGCACGGTCAGCGGCAGGCCGTCGATAAAGCCCAGCGTCGGCAGCGGCAGGGCCACCGCGAAAGAGATGGCCGGCGGCCATTGGAAGCCGGTCAGCGCGCCAGCGGCACCCAATCCGTAATACAGCGCAACACCAACCAGCAGCGAAAACAGCACGCCCGGCAAGCGCAGCGGCACCACGCCACGCGCGACCAGCACGTACAGCAGCACGCCCAGCGTGACCAGGCCCACCAACGGCTGGCGCATGCTTTCGATCAGCGGCAGGAAACCCAGCAGTGTCAGCGCCGCACCACCGATGGAGCCGAGCAGCGCCGCACGCGGCACGTGGCGGGTGACCGCATCGCCCACAAAGGACAGGACCAGCTTGAGCAGGCCCATCACCACCAGCGAGGCCATGCCCAGCTTCCAGGTCAGCATCGCCGCCGCCTGCGGGTCCATGCCCAGTTGCTTGAAGCCGACGAAGGCCGGGCCCAGCACCAACAAGGCCATGCCGATGCTGGTTGGCGCGTCCAGCCCCAGCGGCATCGCGGTGATGTCATCACGGCCAGTGCGGGCAGCCAGGCGGCGCGCCATCACCGTGTACATCAGGTTGCCGATCAACACGCCGAAGGCGGTGCCCGGGAACATGCGGCCGAACACCACATCGGCCGGGAACTGGAAGATGCCGACCAGCGCCATCGCGATGAAACCGAGGATCGACAGGTTATCGACCACCAGGCCGAAAAAGCCATTGAGATCGCCGGCGACGAACCAACGTGGACGGGATGCGGATGCAGAAGAATTCATGGGGAATATCGTCAGGAATGCGGAGCGATGGTAACGGCGGGAAAATGCGTGCGAGTGGAACAGATCATTCGTTCGTGGGCAGTTTCACCCAGCCCAGCACCGGGCCACGGCTGGGATTGCGGTAGCGCAACTGCAACCAGCCATCGGCTTCATCCAACAACTCGACGCGGTCGCCCTTGAGCAGGTAGCGCTTGGTCGAGGTGTCACCGGCCTTGCTGTACAGCAGCAGCTTGTCCGGCACCACCGACGCGCTGCGGCCCGGCATCGGGGCGTCCTTCAGCGGCGGATCGAAGGCATTCCAGATGGCGGTTTCGAGTCGCTTGCCTGCGGCATCCCAGGTGCTCCACACCGTGAGGATCTCCGCATCGTCAACTTCAGCCAGCGCCAACACCCGCGCGAGTGCTTCGGTGTCGAGGAAGGCATTGCGCATTGAGCGGTACAGGTAAACCTTTTCGCCCGCAAAGCGGTAGATATCGCTGTACCACATCGGCCCGCTACGACAGCTGCTGCTCAACGTGCGTGTGGCCGGGTCCGGGGTCAGCGACCAGAAGCCTTCGCAGCTGATTTCCGGGCCCTCGGGTGCGGCCAACGCGCGGAACTGGCCAGTGGCCGGCTCGTACAGGTAAACCGTGACCGATTCGTTGACTTGACCCAGCGTCGCACTGGTATCCAGGTCCTGGTAACCGTCGAAGTTGTAGTCGGCGTGACCCAGCCGCGTGCCGCCACCTTCCTCGTCCGTGGACGCTGGCAACACCTGCCGGGCCGTTGAGCGGTTGGTGACCACTTCCACGCTGCCGTCGCCCAGCAAGCGCGCATGCGCGCTCACGCCGGCTGTGACCTCGAAGCGGATCTGGCTGTCATCTGCCGCGAATGCCGGCGCTGCCAGCAGCGAAACCGCTGCAATCAGCAAGCCGCGGGCGGCAGAACGGCAGCGGGACGTGGATATCAGGGACATCATCGAGAAGCTCATCTGCGGTTGGAGGCTGCCCGAAGGCTAGCCGATCCAGTGCCGGTCAGAACGAAACCTCGACCGGCTGCCGCGACCACAGCACCGACTGGTGCCGGGTGGCCTGCTTCCAGGCCAGGCGGATGGCTTCGATGTCGTTGCGCCGCTGCGGGCTGTCCTCGTGCAGGATCACCAGCACCTTGGTGCGCAACCGGTTGGGCTCGGCCGCGCCACGGAACAGCCACTGGCCGTAAGCATCAAACACGGTCAGGCCATCGGGAAAGCGCGGCGTCACTTCCCTGTCCAGGAAGGCGCGCCACTGCGCCTCGCTGATCACGTCGGTCTGCTCACGTGCCGATGGCCCGGTTTCCTCGCCGACGCCGAAATACAGCTCGCTGCGTGACCAGCCAGCGGCTTCGGCCGGTCGCGCTGCATCGCCGTGCAATTGGGCACTGGGTGCAGGCTCGGCAGCAGGTGGAGCGGCGAGGGCAGCTCCGGCAACGGCAAACAACAGGGGCAACAGGACAGCGTGCAACTTCATGGAAAACCTCCGGACAGGAACGACACGGTGGCATCCAAGGCACCGCAGGGGATATCGCGTTTGGTTATCAACCAATTGCCAGCAGGACTTGCATCCCGGCCGCCGTTAACGCGAAGATAATATATCGCTTCATCCGGATGGATGCAAGTGTTGCCTGAAGCCTTTTCACCATCCGCGCCTCCCCCACGTCCCGCTTTCCCCACAGTTTCTGGAGCTCCCATGTCCCGCCCCACCTCGGCCCCGCTCGGCCTGGCCATCGCGCTGGCGCTGTCTTCCCCCGCTTTTGCCCAGGACGTCCAGCAGGCGACCAATCTGGATACGGTGATCGTCACCGGCACCCGCGCCGTCGACCGAACCGTGCTGGAGTCCACCTCGCCGGTGGACGTGCTCAGTGCCGAGGACATCCGCAAGGCTGGCGTGGTCAACGGCGAGCTGGGCAGCGCGCTGCAGGCGCTGCTGCCCTCGTTCAACTTCCCGCGCCAGTCCAACTCCGGCGGTGCCGACCACATCCGCGCCGCCCAGCTGCGCGGCCTGTCACCCGACCATGTGCTGGTGCTGATCAACGGCAAGCGTCGCCATAACAGCGCCCTGGTCAACACCGACAGCAAGATCGGCAAGGGCACCACGCCGGTAGATTTCAATGCCATCCCGGTCAGCGCGATCAAGCGCATCGAGGTGCTGCGTGACGGCGCCGGCGCGCTGTATGGCTCCGATGCGGTGGCCGGCGTGATCAACGTGATCCTCGACGACGCGCCGGAAGGCGGCGCCATCGAAGCCAGCTTCGGCGCGCACCACACCGACCTCAAGCCGATCGACCGCACCTTGACCGATGGCCAGACCAGCTTCTTCAGCGCCAAGGTCGGCACCGCGCTGACGGACGACGGCGGCTTCCTGCGCGTCGGCCTGGAGCTGAAGAACCGCGAAGCCACCAACCGTGCCGGTTTCGATCAGATCCCGCCGTGGGAAGCACAGACCCCTGACAATCTGGCCCTGGCCGGCAAGCGCAATTACTCACTGGGCGATGGCGCCAGCAAGGACCTCAATGCCTGGTTCAATGCCGAAATCCCGTTCGGCGCCGCCTCCAAGGCCTATGCCTTCGGCACCTACAACCAGCGCGATACCGAAGGCGCCAATTACTTCCGTTACCCGGACGGCGAAGCCAACTGGAAGGAGTTGTACCCGAACGGTTACCGGCCGATCTCCGAAGGCGAAAACCTGGATGTGCAGCTGGTGGCCGGTGCCCGCGGTGAACTCGGCGACTGGAACTACGATGCCAGCCTCGACCATGGCCGCAACGAATTCACCTATCGCCTGCGCAATTCGCTCAACGCTTCGCTCGGCCCGACCAGCCCGACCCGCTTCAAAACCGCCGATTTCAGTTTCGCGCAGACCGTGGCCAACCTCGATTTCGGACGCATTTTCGTGCGTGCCAACGACAGCCACAGCCTTGGCTTCGGCATCGAAGGACGCCACGAGCGTTATGAAACCGGTGCCGGTGACCCGGCCAGCTACGCCGCCGGCCCCTACACCGACCGCCCGACCGGCTCGCAGGCCGGCGGCGGCCTGACCCCGCAGGACGAAGCGCATCTGTCGCGCGATGTGTTCAGTGCCTACACCAGCCTGTCCTCGACCTTCGGCGAGAAGTTCTCCACCGATATCGCTGCACGCTATGAGCACTACGAGGACTTCGGTGGCGAGCTGACCGGCAAGATCGGCGCGCGCTACGCGTTTGCGCCGGCGTTCGCGCTGCGTGGTTCGGTCTCCAACAACTTCCACGCGCCGTCGCTGAGCCAGATCGGCTACGAATCCACTTCAACCGGCTATACCGCCGGTGGCCAGCTGGTGCAGGGCCGCCTGTTGTCGGTCAACAATCCGATCGCGCGGGCGCTGGGCGCAAGCGACCTGAAGCCGGAGAAGTCGATCAACTACAGCCTCGGCTTCACCAGCCAGATCGGCAGCCACTTCGACCTGTCGCTGGACCTGTTCCAGATCGATATCGATGACCGCATTGCTCTGTCGGAAAGCATTACCGGCGATGCGCTGACCGATTTCGTGCAGCAGCAGTTCGGCATCGGCGGGCTGGAAAGCGCGCATTACTTCGTCAACGCCGCCGATACCCGTACCCGTGGCGCCGAGTTCGTCGGCAACTGGCGGCAGTCGCTGGGTGACGGTGAGCTGCTGCTGACCGGCACCTGGAGTTACGCCAAAACCGAGTTGAAGAACGTCGTCGCCACGCCTTCGCAGTTGCTCGCACTGAATCCGGACTACGTGCTGTTCGGCGTGGAGGAGAGCAATACGCTCACCGATGCCGCACCGCGTACCCGCGCACAGTTCGCCGCCAGTTGGGCCAATGACAGCTGGTCACTGAGCAGCCGCGTCAGCCGTCATGGCAGCGCCAAGCGCGTCTTCGATTTTGGTGGCGGCTACGTCCCGACCCAGACCTACCAGGCCGAATGGCAGCTGGATGCGGAAGTCGAGTACCGCATCACACCGCAATGGAGCGTGGCGGTGGGCGGGCAGAACCTGACCGACAACTACCCGGACAAGTCGAACGAAGACATCTACTACTTCGGCAACCTGCCGTATGACGTGTTGTCGCCAATCGGCAGCAATGGCGCCTACTGGTATGGGCGGGTGCGGTTTACGTTCTGATTTTTCGGGGGGATGGCTTTTTAAAAGCTTCCCCTCACCCCAACCCCTCTCCCGCGCGCGGGAGAGGGGCTCCGATTGCTTGCGCTCGTAGTGCACTAGCCCCTCTCCCGTTCACGGGAGAGGGGTTGGGGTGAGGGGAAGCTTCTAGCTCATGCCACCCGAATTCATCCAGCTTTAACAGCACAGAGCGCTCCTTACGCCTGCCGGCGCATTCCAGCCCGGCCATCCATTGCGGAGGCGTATATGTTCGAGTCGTTGATTCGCGAAGCGGCCAGCCGCTTTCATCTTGGCGACAACGCAGGGCGTCTGGTGCGCCAGCTTGTCGATAACATCTTCGATCCCGCCTACGGTGGCTTTGCCGGGCTGCGAAAGCGCTTTGATGACGCAGGCCTGGACACGCTGTTCGCCTCCTGGATAGGCACCACACCCGGCGACAACGTCCTGCAGCCGGACCAGTTCAGCGCCGGCTTCGGCCAGAACCTGGCCAGCGGCATCGCCAACAAACTCGGCATTCCCCCTGCCGCGGTGAATATGGCCGGTGCCTGGTTGCTGCCGAAGATCGTCGGCCAATTGACCCAGGGCGGCAGCATCCCCAGCGCGCGCCCGGCCGACTACGACCGATGGTTTGGCACCACAACACCTGCTGCAGGCTATAGCGGCGGTGCCGCCGTGCCCCCGCCAGCCGCATCCGGAAGCTTCTGGAAATGGCTGATTCCGCTGATCATCCTGATCGCAGCGTTCCTGCTGTTCCGCAGCTGCAAGAAGGAGGATGTCGCCGCACCACCGGCGGCAGAGCCGGTGGCGACCGCGCCAACTGCTCCCGCATCAGAGCCCGCCGCCCAGGCAAACGCCCGCTTTGGCTTCGAGAACGTGGACGGCAAGGTCATGGTCAACGGCCGGGTTGCCGCCGATTCCGACAAGACGCGGCTATGGGATGCACTCAAGGCCACCTATGGCGAGAGCAACCTGTCCGGTGACATCACTGTCGATCCCGCTACCCTGCCTGCCAACTGGCTGGACAAGCTGATCGCCGCGCTGCCTGAGCTGAAAGCCAAAGGCCTGAAGTTCGGCTTCGATGGCGACAAGCTCAACATCGACACCAGCGGCATGGCCGAAGCCGATCGTTTCACGGTGAGTGACAAGCTGCGCAACCTGTTCGGCGGCTTCGAGATCAGTGGCTTGTGGGACCGTGCGGCAGCGGCATTGTCGGGACTCAAAGCCGGTTTCAGCGGCGCTGACCTGGTCAAGGCGCTGAACCTGATGAACATCTACTTCGACACCGGCTCGGCCACCATCACCCGCGACAGCATGGAGACGCTGACCAGCGCCGCCAACGCGATCAAGCAGGCACCGGCGGGTACCAGGATCGAGGTCGGTGGGCATACCGACAACACCGGTGATGCCGCTGCCAACGTGACCTTGAGCCAGCAGCGCGCCGATGCGGTGGTGGCCAAGCTGGTCGAACTGGGGGTTGCCGCCGATACGCTAACTGCCAAGGGCTATGGCCAGGAAAAGCCACGCGCCAGCAATGACAATGAAGAAGGCCGTGCGCAGAACCGGCGGATCGAGTTTGCGGTTAGCAAGTGATGTTCTGCCTTGGGTGAAGCACAACGGCTTGCCCTCACCCCAACCCCTCTCCCGCGCGCGGGAGAGGGGCTCGCATCGCGCGCACTCGTAGTCCACTAGCCCCTCTCCCGCACGCGGGAGAGGGGTTGGGGTGAGGGCGCTCTTAAGACACGTAAACCCAAACCGTTCACCCCAAATGACCTTCCTGTAACAACCGCCGCGGCATAGTGTCCGCATGCTTGATGACCTACAGCGACCGCCACCTCCGGCGCTGGCAGACGACGACGCACTGTTTCTCGACGTGGATGGCACCCTGCTCGCCTTTGCCGACCACCCGGACAAGGTAGTGCCCGATCCCCCACTGCTCACGCTGCTGGCCAGCGTGCAGCAGCGTCTTGGCGGTGCGCTGGCGCTGCTCAGTGGGCGCCCCGTCGGCCAGCTGCAGACAATGTTCGCGCCACTGCAGCTACCGATGGCCGGGCTGCACGGCGCGCAACTGCTCACCGCCGTCGATGCTGCGCTTGCCGAAAGCGATACCGCCAGCTGGCTGCATGCACTGCACCAGCGCGCGATGCAGCTGGCACATGCCCATCCCGGCGTACTGATCGAGAACAAAGGCCAGGCCCTGGCATTGCATTGGCGCAACGCGCCCGACGCGGGTGCGGCAGTGATCGCCTTTGCCAATGCCTCGCTGCCGCAGCTGCCCGGCGTGCGCCTGCAACCCGGCAATCATGTGATCGAGTTTGTCGGCAGTGGCCACGACAAGGGCCGCGCACTGCAGCAACTGATGCAACAACCGCCTTTCCAAGGCCGGCGCCCGATCTTCATCGGCGATGACCTCACCGACGAACACGGCTTCCAGGCAGCGCAGCACGCTGGCGGCCTCGGCGTACTGGTCGGCCAGCGTGGAGACAGCCACGCCCGCTCCGCCCTGCCTGATATCAATGCCGTCCACGCTTGGCTGCGCGCAGCCACTACCTGACCCACCCGGAGGAAACAGCGGCGCCAGCGGCGTTCGCGCAACCAGGAGTATGCAATGCAAGACGCCACCCTCGACCTTGGCGTAGTTGGCAATGGCAGTTTCGGTGCGCTTATCGACAAACAGGCGCGTGTGGTGTGGAGCTGCCTGCCCAGCTTCGATGGCGACCCGGCCTTCTGCGCCCTGCTCGGCCCCAACCAGCACCCTGGCGGTGACTTCGGCATCGAGCTGGAGGACTTCCGCGACAGCGAGCAGTCCTATCTCACCAATACCGCCATCCTGCGCACGGTGCTGTACGACCAGCATGGCGGCGCGGTGCAGATCATCGATTTCGCCCCGCGCTGGCGCCAGAACGACCGCTTCTACCGCCCGGTCAGCCTGATCCGCCAGGTCACCCCGCTATCTGGCAGCCCACGCATCATCGTGCGCGCGCGGCCGTTGGCCGATTGGGGCGCGCACCAGCCGGAAACCACCTGGGGCAGCAACCACATCCGCTGGCTGCTGCCGGACCACGTCCTGCGCCTGACCACCGACGTACCGGTGCGCTTCGTGCGCGATGGCCTGCCGTTCGTGCTCAACCACCGCGTGCACCTGGTGCTGGGCGTGGATGAATCGCTCAACCGCTCGCTCAGCGGCTATGTGCAGGAGGCCATGCAGCGCACGCGCGACTACTGGCGCGAATGGGTGCGTTACCTGTCGGTACCGCTGGAATGGCAGGACGCGGTGATCCGCAGCGCCATCACCTTGAAACTGTGCCAGTACGAGGACAGCGGCGCCATCATCGCGGCGATGACCACCTCCATCCCGGAGGCCCCCGGCAGCAGCCGCAACTGGGATTACCGCTACTGCTGGCTGCGTGATGCCGCCTTCGTGGTGCGCGCGCTCAACCGGCTCGGTGCGACCCGCACCATGGAGCAGTTCCTGGGCTACATCTTCAACCTTGCCAGCACCGACGGCAGCCTGCAGCCGCTGTACGGCATCGGCTTCGAAGCCAAACTTGATGAGGAGGAAGTCGCCACGCTGTCCGGCTATTGCGGCATGGGCCCGGTACGCCGCGGCAACCTGGCCTGGGTGCAGCGCCAGCACGATGTCTACGGCAGCGTGGTGCTGGCTTCCACCCAGTTGTTCTTCGACCAGCGCCTGCAGGACCCCGGCGACACGCACACCTTCGCGCGACTGGAACCTCTTGGCGAGCAGGCCTTCGCCTTGCACGACGTCCCGGATGCCGGGCTGTGGGAATTCCGTGGCCGTACCGAAGTGCATACCTACACCAGTGCGATGTGTTGGGCGGCCTGTGACAGGCTTTCGAAGATCGCAACCCGCTTGAAACTCGAAGGCCGCGCCGTGTACTGGCGCGAACGGGCCAACCAGATTCACGCGCGGATCATGCATGAGAGCTGGAGCGAGCAGCTTGGCCACTTCACCGACACCTTCGGCGGTCACCGGCTGGATGCCTCCTTGTTGCTGTTGGCCGACATCGGCTTCATCGATGCCCATGACGCCCGCTTCATCGCCACCGTCGAAGCCATCGGCCGTGACCTGAAGCACGGCAATGCGCTGTACCGCTACATCGCCCCGGATGACTTTGGCGCACCGGAAACCAGCTTCACCATCTGTACGTTCTGGTACATCGACGCATTGGCGGCGATTGGCCGCATCGACGAAGCGCGCGCCATGTTCGAGGTGCTGCTGCAGCAACGCAATCACCTGGGCCTGCTGTCCGAGGACCTGTCCTTCGATGGCCAGGCCTGGGGCAATTTCCCGCAGACCTACTCGCATGTGGGGCTGGTGATCGCCGCCATGCGCCTGTCGCGCAGCTGGCAGGAGGCCTCGTGAGCCGCTTGGTTGTCGTCTCCAACCGGGTGGCGTTGCCTGGCGAAAACCGCGCCGGCGGGCTGGCAACCGGCCTGCTGGCGGCGCTGCGCGAGCGCGGTGGACTGTGGTTTGGCTGGAGCGGCCGCAGCGTCGCAGGCGACAGCGGCGCGCTGCACGAAGCGCAGGATGGTGCCATCCGCTACCTCACCATGGACCTGTCCAAATCCGACCTGGACAACTACTACAACGGCTTCGCCAACCGAGCACTGTGGCCGCTGCTGCATTTCCGCCTGGACCTGGTCGACTACGACCGCCGCAAGCGCGAGGGCTACTGGAAGGTCAACACCTTGTTTGCCGATACGCTGGCGCCGCTGCTGCGCGACGACGACACGGTGTGGATCCACGACTACCACCTGATCCCGCTGGCATCCCTGCTGCGCGAGCGCGGCGTGGGCTGCCGGATAGGCTTCTTCCTGCACGTGCCGGTGCCGTCGGCGGACCTGATCCAGGCCTTGCCCGATCACCGCGCCCTGTTCCAGACCTTGTACGCATACGATCTGCTCGGCTTCCAGACCCGCCGCGATGTCGACCGCTTCCAGTCCTATGTGCGCCTGTTCGGCGGTGGCGGCCTGGTCGACAACGAGTGGATACAGGCACCGGACGGACGCCGCGTGCGCACCTCGGCCTTCCCCATCGGCATCGATACCGAACACATCGCGCGGCAGGCGCGCAGCGCCGCCAGCAACAAGCCGGTACGCGATCTGCGCCAGAGCCTGCAACACCGCAAGCTGGCAATCGGTGTGGACCGGCTGGACTACTCCAAGGGTCTACCGGAACGCTTCCACGGCTTCGAGCGCTACCTCGACCGCTACCCGCAGCAGAAGGGCGAGATGACCTATCTGCAGATCGCCCCGGTGTCGCGCGGCAGTGTCACCGAGTACCGCAAGCTGCGCAGCGACCTGGAACGCCTGGCAGGGCATATCAACGGCGGCCATGCCGAGGCGGATTGGACGCCGCTGCGTTACGTCAACCAGAACTATGCACACAGCACATTGACCGGGTTCTACCGGCAGGCAGCCGTGGGCTTGGTGACGCCCTTGCGCGACGGCATGAATCTTGTCGCCAAGGAGTACATCGCCGCGCAGGACCCGGAGAATCCGGGCATGTTGGTGCTATCGCTATTGGCCGGGGCGGCGGATGAATTGAAGCAGGCGCTGCTGGTCAATCCGCATGATCTGGATGGCGTGGCCGATGCCATCGCGACGGCGGCGAATATGCCGCGGGCAGAGCGGATCGAGCGTTGGCAGGTGATGATGGAGCAGCTGCGCACGCATGATATCCATCGCTGGCGGCGGGATTATCTGTTGGCGTTGGAGGGGGCTTAGGGCTGGAGCGAAGGCAAGAGCCTGCCCTCACCCCACCCCCTCTCCCGCGTGCGGGAGAGAGGCTAATGCACTACGAGTGCAAGCAATGCGAGCCCCTCTCCCGCCTGCGGGGTGAGAGGAGCAGCTTGCGAACCACCGGTTCGCTGCTCCTTGAACGACCTCGCGCCAGCGCGAGGGCCGGGGCGCGGAGCGGGGGTTGGGGTGAGGGGAAGCTTCCAGCCCGTAGACCCCAAGACAACCACTCAATCCAAAAACCGCCCGCGCTGCTCCGCCGTCGGCAGAAAACAGCTGTCATGCCGCCCAAACCAGCGGTAGCGATTCCGTGCCAACCAGCGATACGCCGGATCCCGCAGGGAGGCCGGCAACACCCGCACAATCCCGGCCAGACGCCAAGCGCCGTCCAGCCCGGTCAGCACCCGCAGGATCGCGTCCGTATCTGTATACGCCACGCCCTCAGCCACCAGCAGGAACGACAGCGGGTCATCCGGGTCCAGCCCATGCGTGGCCAGCAGCGCACGGCCCTGCCCGCCCTGCATCGCGGCAAAGCGGTAGCGCCCGGCCCGATCAAAACGCAGCAGGAAGCGCACCCAGCGGCTGCACAGCGCGCAGACACCATCGAACACGATCACCGCCGGCTCAGCCATGCCTGCCCTCCGGCAACAGCCAACCTTCGTAACGGATCAACCGCCCGATCAGCGGCATCGAGACATCCACCAGGAATTCATAGCGCCCCTGGTGCTCACGCTCGCGGCAATGCACCTGGGCGAACCAGCGCGCCGGCAGCGGCAGCACGCCGAAGGCCCAGACCCGCTCGGCCCGCCAAAGGATCTGCCCGTCCTGCTCGCGCAGGCCAAACCGGAAGCGCACCGCCCCCAACTGTTCGAACAAGCGCCCCCCGCGCTGCCACAGCCGCGAGGCCATGCGCGCGGCACCGAACTGCCGGTTCCAGCGTTCACCCGCAGCATCGACCACGAACTCCACCGTCACCGGTACGCTTGAGGTCGGCGGCAGCCGCGCCAGCCAGGCGCAGGGCGCCACCAGCCAGTGGCTGCCACGCAGCACCTCGCCCTGCCCGCTCCAGCGCTGGCGGGCGGGGATCGCGTGCAACGCGCGCACCTGTGGTGCCAGCTGCTCAAACGCGGGGCCCAGCACCTGCGCGAACAGCGGCAGGCTCATCGCTCCATCCACACCAGGGTGGCGATACGGCCACTGCGGCGGTCGCGCCGATGCGAGAACCAGCGCTGTGGATCGGCCATGGTGCACAGGTCACCGCCATGGATGGCCTGCGCCTGCATGCCCGCCGCAACCAGCCGCTGCCGGGCCAGCCCCGGCAGGTCCACCTTCCAGTGACCGGGCCGGGTAGCGACGAAGTGGCTTTCAGCGGCGCTGGAATGCGCCAGGAAGGCCTCGCGCACGTCCACGCCCACCTCGTACAGGGCCGGACCGGCCGCCGGGCCTATCCACGCCACCAGCGCCTCGGCGGGGGTGTGCATGGCCGCCAGGGTGTTCTCCAGCATGCCGCGCGCCAGCCCACCCCAACCGGCATGGGCAGCGGCCACTTCGCTGCCATCACGGGCGGCGAACACCACCGGCAGGCAGTCGGCGGTGAGGATGGCCAGCACCACGCCCGGGACGGACGTGACGGAGGCATCGGCGGTCGGCTCTGCCTCCAGCCCCTGTGCCAGCGGCGGCGCGTCAAAGCGCAGGGCGTCACTGCTGTGCACCTGGCGCAGCCAGTGCGGGGCCGAGGGCAGCTTGGCCAGCTGCTGCAAGGCGTCGCGGTTGCGTTGCACCTGGACCGGATCGTCGCCGTCAGCAGCGGTCCGGTTGCCCATATTGAAGCTGTCAAACGGCGGCAGCGAGCCGCCGGCGCCATGGCGCATCGTGGTGAAGGCCCGCACCCCCGGGGGCGCAGGCCAGTCGGCCAGCCACAGCGGGCTCGCCCCGGCCATTACCAACGGCCTCGTTCGCGCTCGGCAAAGGCCTTGGAGTCCTCGCGCAGCACCTTCATCAGCGCAACCAGGTCAGCCGGAACCGGCGCGGTATTGCTGATGGTTTCGCCGCTGATCGGGTGCTGGAACTCCAGCGTCTCGGCATGCAGCGCCTGGCGCTTGAAGCTGCGCAGCGCCGCTACCAGCTCATCGGTGGCGCCCTTGGGCAGTTTCAGCGAGCCGCCGTACAGCGGATCACCGACGATGGCGTGCTTCAGATGCGCCATATGCACGCGGATCTGGTGGGTACGGCCGGTTTCCAGGCGGCACTCCAGCGCAGTGTGGGCGCGGAAGCGCTCACGCAGGCGGTAATGGGTCACCGCCTCCTTGCCGTCCTCGCGTACACCCATCTTCAGGCGATCGCGCGCATGCCTATCGATCGCCGCATCCACCGTGCCCCCCGAAACCAGCGCACCCACCACCACCGCCAGGTACTGGCGGTGGACCTCGCGCGCGGAAAGCTGCTCCACCAGCGCGGTCTGCGCCTGCACAGTGCGGGCCACCACCATGACCCCGCTGGTGTCCTTGTCCAGGCGATGGACCACGCCGGCGCGCGGCACCTTGGCGATGGCCGGGTCACGGAACAGCAAGGCGTTGAGCAGGGTGCCGCTGGGATTGCCAGCGCCCGGATGGACCACCAGGCCAGCCGGCTTGTCGATCACGAACACATGCTCGTCCTCGTACAGGATCGACAGCGGGATGTCCTCCGGCTGCGCATGCACTTCGACCTCCAGCACCGCATTCAGGGTGGCGATTTCGCCGCCGCGGACCGGATCGCGCGGGCGGACGGGCTCGCCATCGAGCAGAACTGCGCCGGATTTGATCCATTCGGTCAGCCGCGAACGGGAGAATTCGGGGAACAGTTCGGCCAGGACCGCGTCGAAGCGACGACCGGCGGCGGAATCGGGAACCTGCGCCTGGCGCGGGCTGGAAGAGGTGTTCTCGGACATGGGCAAAGACCGGCTAAAGACGAAATTATGGGGTCCAAGCGACAACAGTCAGTCGCAGGACAGGCCACTAGGCTATCATCGCCCCTTCGTATTCCTGCCGCGTCCTGCCCTGAACCCATGATCCGACGCTCTTCGCTGCTGTCCGCGCCCGTCCGCCTCACCGCCCTGCTGCTGGTTTTGGTCTTCGTCGCCACTGGCTGCCACCGCGGCGCCAAGAAGGACGCCGACGAAGGCGCGCCGGTCGAACAACTGTTCGAAAAGAGCCACAAGCTGATGGAGGGCGGCAACTGGTCCGGTGCCGAAACCAGCTTCAAGCGCCTGATTGCGCAGTACCCGTACGGCCCGTACACCGAGCAGGCGATGATCGAAAGCGCCTACGCTCAGTACAAGGCCGGCAAGAACGATGACGCGGTGTCGAGCATCGACCGCTTCATCCGCACCTACCCGACCCACCGCAACATCGCTTACCTGTACTACCTGCGCGGCCTTGCCAACGGCAACCGCGATACGGTTTTCCTGCGCCGCGTATGGTCGCTGGACCCGAGCCGCCGCGATCTGTCGACCCCGCGCCAGGCCTATGCCGACTTCAACATCGTCACCGAGCGCTACCCGAACAGCCGTTACGCCGCCGATGCGCGCCAGCGCATGATCGAGTTGCGCGATGTGTTCGCCCAGCATGAGCTGGACGATGCGCTGTATTACGCCCGTCGCGGCGCCTGGGTGTCGGTGGTTGGCCGCGCCAACTACCTGCTGGAGACCTATCCGCAGAGCGCCTTCCAGTACGACGCGGTAGCGCTGCTGGGCGAGGCCTACACGCATCTGGGCAACAAGACCCTGGCTGACGACGCCCGCCGCGTGCTGCAGCTGAACCAGCCCGAGCACCCGTGGCTGGCCGGCAACTGGCCGAAGTACCCGTGGATGATCCGCAAGCTGAACCCGTTTGCCGGGGAGCGTTCGGTAGCCACCGGCCAGAGCAATGCCACGATGAACCGCGGCAAGTAAGCGGTAGCGGTAATTGTGGTGAAGGAAAGGGGCCCAAGGGCCCCTTTCTTGTTTCCGGATTTGTGGGCTTTGGGTTCGGCTTTGAGCTTTGACTTCGGCTTTGAGCTTTGACTTCGGCTTTGAGCTTTGGCTTTGGCCTGGGTTTTGGCTCTTCCCTTCTCCCGCTTGCGGGGGAAGGTGCCCGGAGGGCGGACGGGGGGAGCTTTTGGCCTTCAAGCTTCAGCCCCCTCCTCATAGAAGGGGCCTTGCGGCCCCTTCTATTTGCATCCGCCGGAAGTCAGCCGATCAACCGCGGTAGCCATTGGTAATGGGATAACGGCGCTCGCGGCCAAAGGCGCGCCGAGACACCTTCGGACCAGGCGCGGCCTGGTGCCGCTTCCACTCACTGATCCGCACCAGCTTCAGTACCCGATCCACCACTTCCGGCGCGTAACCTGCAGCGACGATGTCTTCGCGCGACTGTTCCTGGTCGATATAGCGATACAGGATGCCGTCCAGCACATCGTAGGCCGGCAGCGAATCCTGGTCGGTCTGGTTGTCGCGCAATTCCGCCGAAGGCGCCCGCGCGATGACCGCAGGCGGAATCACCGGCGCGCCGCCCACCGTATTGCGCCACTTGGACAGACCGTAGACTTCGGTCTTGTACAGGTCCTTCAACGGCGCATAGCCGCCGCACATATCCCCATAGATGGTGGCATAGCCGACGGCGTACTCGCTCTTGTTGCCGGTGGTCAGCAGCAGGCCGCCGAACTTGTTGGCCAAGGCCATCAGGATCACGCCACGGCTGCGCGACTGCAGGTTTTCTTCGGTGACATCGGCCGCCTGGCCCTCGAACATCGTCGACAGCGACTGCATCAATCCCTGGAAGGCCGGCTCGATCGGCACGGTTTCAAGCTTCACCCCAAGCGCACGGCATTGTTCCACCGCCAGATCATTGGACAGATCGGCGGTATAGCGCGATGGCAGGCTGACCGCGGTGACATTCTCGGCACCCAATGCATCCACGGCCAAGGCCAGCACCAACGCCGAGTCGATGCCACCGGACAGGCCCAGCCACACCTTGCTGAAGCCATTCTTGCCGCAATAGTCCTGGATGCCGCGGGTAACCGCGCGCCAGGCCAGCGCGTCCATGCTTTCATCGCCATCATCGATCCAGCGCAGCGGCATGAAGCTGCGCGCGGCGACGTTGTATTCGACCAGCAGCATTTCCTCGGTGAAGGCAACCGCGGCCGGGTGCACCGTGCCATCACCATCGGCGACCACCGACGCGCCATCAAACACCACCGCATCCTGGCCGCCGACGGTGTTGACGTAGGCGATGGCGGCACCGCTCTCGCGGCTGCGTTCGGCCAGCAGGGCATCGCGCTGGGCGTGCTTGCCGCGCTCATAAGGTGAGGCATTGGGCACCAGCACCAGCTCGGCGCCGGCCTTGACGGTGGCGGCAAGCGGCTCGGGAAACCAGAGGTCTTCGCAGATCACCAGCCCCAATTTCACGCCGTTCACCTCGAACACGCAGTTACCGCCATCCGGGTCCACGTCGAAGTAGCGGCGTTCGTCGAACACGGCGTAATTGGGTAGCTCGCGCTTGCGGTAAGTTGCGGCAATGGCGCCGTCACGGAGCACGCTCGCCGCGTTGTAAACCACCGCTCCAGCGCTTTGCGGCCAACCGACGACGGCGACGATGCCTTGGGCCTGCGCGGCGACACGCGCCAACGCCTGCTCACAGCTGCGCAGGAAGCCCGGCCGCATCAGCAGGTCTTCAGGCGGATAGCCGCTGATGGCCAGTTCCGGAAGCAGCACCACGTCGGCGCCGTATTCGTCACGCGCCTCATGCATCAGCTCGATGATACGGCTGGCGTTGCCGGCCACGTCCCCGACCGGGAAATCGAACTGGGCCAGGGCGATGCGTAGCGTTTCGGACATGATCAACAACCTTCTGCTTGGCCCCGCACCCTGCGGGGGCTTGGTGTTACCAACGCCGCGCGCCGGATGCTTTCGCAGACCGCGTCGGTGTGGCTCAGGGCCTCATTATTCCAGAAGCGCAGCACGCGGTAGCCCTGCCGTTGCAGGAAGGCGTCACGACGGGGGTCGTTGGGGTCGGATGCGTGTTGGCCGCCGTCGAGTTCGATAACCAGTTTTTGCTCCAGGCAGACGAAATCCACGACATAAGGCCCGATGGGGTGTTGCCGGCGGGACTTGAAGTCGGCCAGGTGGCGCCCTCTGAGGAAGTACCAGATGCGTCGTTCGGCATCTGTCATGCGTCGGCGCAGGACACGGGCGCAGTTGGTCTTGCTGCCTTTGCGCATGGTTGCCTCCTTTGTAGGGGGACGATTACCTGGCAAGGCGGTGGTTGAAATCAGGGAAAGCGCGCTTTGGGATGTAACGATTTTGGCTTTTGGGGCGCTGCCTTCGAGGTGACAGATAGCGATGGGAAAGGCTAACGGCAAAAAGCCAGAGCTTCCCCTCACCCCTACCCCTCTCCCGCAGGCGGGAGAGGGGAAAGCAACAGCCGGAGCTAGAGCTAGAACCAGAGCCAGAGCCACTGCCAAAGCCCAAGCCCAAGTCACAGCCACAGCCACAGCTAAAGCCAAAGCCAAAGCCAAAGCTACAGCCAGTGCAAAAGATGAGCTTTAGTCAGTGATCTAACGTCGACTTGGACTTCAGCTCCAGCTCCGGCTCCGGCTCTGGCTCTGGCTCTGGCTCTGGCTGTGGCTGTGGCTGTGGCTGTGACTTGGGCTTGGGCTTTGGCTCTGGCTGTCCCCTCTCCCGCCTGCGGGAGAGGGGTAGGGGTGAGGGCAGGCTCTTAGATGTTGTTTTTGTTTTTGTTTTTGGCTTTTACACCCCGATCACCCACCCCAAAAACAAGAAAGGCCACCCGAAGGTGGCCTCTCTCAAATCACTGAAGCGCAGTCTTACTTGACCAGCTTCGCGATGGCAGCGCCCAGGTCGCCCGGCGAACGGACGGTGACAACGCCAGCAGCTTCCATTGCTGCGAACTTGCCCTCGGCAGTGCCCTTGCCGCCCGATGCGATCGCACCGGCGTGGCCCATGCGCTTGCCGGCCGGAGCCGAAGCACCTGCGATGAAGCCGACAACCGGCTTCTTCACGTGGTTCTTGATGTATTCGGCACCGGCTTCCTCAGCGTCGCCGCCGATTTCGCCAACCATGATGATGCCTTCGGTCTGCGGGTCTTCGTTGAACAGCTTCAGGCAGTCAACGAAGTTCAGGCCATTGATCGGGTCGCCGCCGATACCGATGCAGGTCGACTGGCCCAGGCCCACTTCCGTGGTCTGCTTGACCGCTTCATAGGTCAGGGTGCCCGAACGCGACACGATGCCGATCTTGCCCGGCATGTGGATGTGGCCCGGCATGATGCCGATCTTGCACTCGCCCGGGGTGATCACGCCGGGGCAGTTCGGCCCGATCAGCACGGTGTCCGGATGCGAACGGGTCAGCACGTTCTTGACGCGCAGCATGTCCAGCACCGGGATGCCTTCGGTGATGCAGACGATGACCTTGATGCCGGCAGCAGCGGCTTCCAGGATCGCGTCAGCCGCGTACGGCGGCGGCACGTAGATGACCGAGGCATTGGCACCGGTGCTCTGCACGGCATCGGCCACGGTGTTGAACACCGGCAGGTCGATGTGGGTGGTGCCGCCCTTGCCCGGGGTCACGCCGCCGACAACCTGGGTGCCGTACTCGATCATCTGAGTGGCGTGGAAGGTGCCCTGCTGGCCGGTAAAGCCCTGCACGATCACCTTGGTGTTCTTGTTGATCAAAACTGACATTGGATTTCCTTCGGTGTCGGATCAGGCGGCGTTCTTGACAGCTTCAACGATCTTCTTGGCGCCATCGTTGATGTTGTCAGCCGGGATGATCGCCATGCCGCTGTCACGCAGCAGCTGCTTGCCTTCTTCCACGTTGGTGCCTTCCAGGCGCACCACCACCGGAACCTTGACGCCCACTTCCTTCACGGCAGCGATGATGCCTTCGGCAATCATGTCGCAGCGGACGATGCCGCCGAAGATGTTGACGAAGATGCCTTCGACCTTGTCCGAGGACAGGATCAGCTTGAAGGCTTCAATGACGCGCTGCTTGTTGGCGCCACCGCCCACGTCCAGGAAGTTCGCCGGCTCGCCGCCGTTGAGCTTGATGACGTCCATGGTGGCCATGGCCAGGCCTGCGCCGTTGACCATGCAGCCGATGTTGCCGTCCATGGTGACGTAGTTGATGTCCAGCTCCGAAGCGATCACTTCGGTCGGGTCTTCCTGGGTCTTGTCACGCATGGCGACCAGGGCCTTCTGGCGGAACGCGGCGTTGTCGTCGCTGTCGAACTTGCCGTCCAGCGCGTACAGGTTGCCGTCGTCCAGGATCGCCAGCGGGTTGATTTCAACCAGCGCCAGGTCCTTTTCGTTGAACAGGCGGTACAGGTTGACCATGATGCTGGCGAACTGGCCAGCCTGCTTGGCGGTCAGGCCCAGCTTGAAGCCGAAATCACGGCCGTGGTAACCCTGCACGCCTTCAACGAAGTCGACGTTGAGCGAGTGGATCAGTTCCGGGGTCTCAGCAGCAACCTGCTCGATCTCCACGCCGCCTTCCGAAGAAGCGATGTAGGTGATGGTCTTGGTACCACGGTCAACCAGCACCGACAGGTACAGCTCCTTGACGATCTCACCGGCGGTGGTCACCAGCACCAGGTTGACCGGCAGCTCGACGCCTGCGGTCTGGTAGGTGGCCATCTTGGTGCCGAGCATCTTGGCCGCAGCGGCCTTGACGTCGTCGGTGGTCTTGCAGAACTTGACGCCGCCAGCCTTGCCGCGGCCGCCAGCGTGGATCTGAGCCTTGACCATCCAGGGGCCCTGGCCCAGCGACTGGGCAGCAGCTACTGCCTCGTCCGGGGTCGCAGCGACCTTGCCGGCCGGGACCGGGATGCCGTATTCGGCAAGCAGTTGTTTTGACTGGTACTCGTGAAAATTCATGCGTCACCGTGGGAATAGGAACGACCGCACGCAGCCCACAGGGCCGAAACTGGCCTACTTGCAGGGCGGGCGGGCCCAATATTGTCGCCGACGGCGGCCCAGCACGCAAAGAAGTCTGTACAAATCGCCAAGAACGGCACGCTTTTGTCTTCCAATTCAGCAACTTGCCAATGATTGTCCGGCATGTCGGGGAGTCCCCCGCAGCGCGGTCGGCGCACCTATACTGGCGCGATTACGCCTGGATAGGAGATCCAGCTTGGCCCCCAGTTCGTCGATCATCGACCGCATCGAATCCATTCCAACGCGCGAGCTGTACTTCTTCGCGTTGTACCGGGTCCTGGTCGCCGCACTGCTGAGCGCACTGGTGTTCGGGCCGCTGACCTCCATGGTTGGCGACGCTCACCAACCCTTGCTGGCGCAGTCGGTCTCCGTCGCCTACCTGTTGATCTCGGTGGCGCTGCTGATCTGGGGGCGCAACGAACGCTGGCTGCAGCGCATCGTATTTGGCAGCGTGATGGTCGACATAATCGCCGCCACCCTGCTCAGCCACGCCCTGCCCGGCGCCAGCGCCGGTGTGTCGATGTCGCTGCTGTTCAATATCGCCGCTGCGGGCTTACTGCTCCCGCTGTCGCGGGCAATGCTGATCGCCTTGCTGGCCTCCGCGGCCAGCGTCGCCGAATACATCTGGCAGATGCTGGAAGGCGGCCAGAACACCCGTACCCTGGCCGAACTGGCGATGTTCGTCACGAGCTACCTGGCCCTGACCTTCATTGCCTATCAGATTGGCAGCCGCACCCGCCGCACCCAGCAACTGGCCGATCAGCGCGGCGCCGAAGTTGCCAATCTGTTTGAAGTGAATGAACTGATCATCCGCCGCATGCGCACTGGTGTGCTGGTGGTGGATACCAACGGACGCATCACCCTGGCCAACGAAGCCGCCACCGCCCTGCTCGGCGACATGGAAGGCGCGCTGGCCACCGAACGCGTCGCCCTGAACATGGCATCGCCGGAGCTGGCGCGGCGCTTGCAGCGTTGGCGCAATGGCTGGCACGAAGACGAAACGCCACTGCAACTGGCCCCGGAGCAGACCGAGGTACTACCGCGCTTCGCCCGTCTGCTGGCCGACAGCGACATGTCGCTGATCTTCCTGGACGACACCACCGTGGTTTCGCGCCGGGCCGAGTCACTGACGCTGTCCACCCTGGGCCGCTTTTCAGCGAGCCTGGCGCACGAGATCCGCAACCCGCTGGCGGCGATCAACTACGCCACCCAGCTGCTGGAAGAGTCCGAAGACCTCGGCGAAGCCGACCGCCGCCTGCTGCAGATCATCCACCAGCAATGCCAGCGGACCAACGGCATCGTCGAAAGCGTGCTGGCATTGGCCCGGCGCGAACGCGCCAACCCCGAGAACCTCGACCTGGCCGCTTTCGTGCGCCGCTTCGTCATCGAGTACCGGCAGACCTTGTCACTGGAGAACGACAGTCTGGAGGCGGTGATCCGTGAACCGTCGGTGGTGGCGATGATGGACCCCCGGCACCTGCACCAGGTACTGACCGCCCTGGTACACAACGCCCTCAAGTATGGCCGCGTGGCCGATGAGCCGGCGCGCATCCGCATCCGCGTCGCCTCGGCCGAGCGCAATGCCGTTATCGACGTGATGGACCGGGGGCCCGGCATACCGGACGCCATCGCCACCCAGCTGTTCCGGCCGTTCTACACCACCTCGGAACATGGAACCGGCCTGGGCCTGTACATCGCGCGCGAGCTCTGCCGCGCCAACCAGGCCCAGCTGGATTACGTGTCCATTCCCGCTGGCGGCGCCTGCTTCCGCTTGACCCTGAGCACCCCGAAAACCGCGTTCGCCCGCGGTGAGCGCCAATGATCCATTTTTCGATGCAATCGTTTGTAGGCAAGCCTCCACCTCGGCTATCGTTCCATTCATGAACGCAACACACAGCGCCCTGATCGTCGATGACGAACGCGATATCCGTGAACTGCTTGTCCTCACCCTCGGGCGGATGGGTCTGCGGATAAGCACCGCCGCCAACCTGGCCGAGGCCCGGGAGCTGCTGGCCAGCAATCATTTCGACCTGTGCCTGACCGACATGCGCCTGCCCGACGGCAATGGCATCGAACTGGTCACCGAAATCACCCGCGACCACCCCTCCACCCCGGTGGCGATGATCACCGCCTTCGGCAGCATGGACCTGGCCGTGGAGGCCCTCAAAGCCGGCGCCTTCGACTTCGTCAGCAAGCCGGTGGACATCAATGTGCTGCGCGGGCTGGTCCGCCACGCCATCGAACTGAACAACGAAGCCCGTCCCAGCACCCCGCCCCCGCCGGAAAGTGCCACCCGCCTGCTCGGCAGCTCACCGGCGATGGACGAACTGCGCGCCACCATCGGCAAGGTTGCCCGCAGCCAGGCCCCGGTCTATATCCTGGGCGAATCCGGCGTCGGCAAGGAGTTGGTGGCGCGCACCATCCACGACCAGGGCGCACGCGCGGCAGGCCCCTTCATCCCGGTCAACTGCGGTGCCATCCCCAGCGAACTGATGGAAAGCGAGTTCTTTGGCCATCGCAAGGGCAGCTTCACCGGTGCCCATGCCGACAAGCCAGGGCTGTTCCAGGCTGCCAATGGCGGCACCCTGTTCCTGGACGAAGTAGCCGAGCTGCCACTGCAGATGCAGGTCAAGCTGCTGCGCGCCATCCAGGAAAAATCGGTGCGCCCCGTTGGGGCCGCCACCGAAGTCACCGTGGATGTGCGCATCCTCTCGGCCACCCACAAGGACCTGGGCACGTTGGTGCAGGACGGCCGCTTCCGCCATGACCTGTATTACCGCATCAACGTGATCGAACTGCGGGTACCCCCGCTGCGTGAACGCCGCGGCGATCTGCCGCAACTGGCCAACACCATCCTGCAACGGCTGGCGCAATCCCAGGGCCAGAAGCCGCCGCAACTGGCTGCCTCGGCGCTGGAGGCGCTGGACGCCTATTCCTTTCCCGGCAACGTCCGCGAACTGGAGAACATCCTTGAGCGCTCCCTGGCCCTGGCGGATGGCGACCGCATCGATGCCAGCGACCTGCGCCTGCCGCAAGCGCAGAATGCCGCGCCGCGCACTGCCCCCAGCGGCGATGCACCGACTGCCGCACCGGTCGTCCCTGTCGTGCAGGAGGCCGTGGTCGACATTGACCCCGCCAGCTCCGCCCTGCCCTCCTACATCGAACAGATGGAGCGCACAGTGATCCAGAAGGCTCTGGAAGAGAACCGCTGGAACAAGACCAAGACCGCCGCGCAACTGGGCATCACATTCCGCGCGCTGCGCTACAAGCTGAAAAAGCTGGGCATGGAGTAAGGCGGTACCCATAACCAAGGTAGAGCCGAGCCATGCTCGGCTGGCATTACCCGGAAACCCCACTGTAGAGCCGAGCCATGCTCGGCTGCGGCTCTACCAGGAAGGCTTCTGCCGAGCATGGCTCGGCACTACATGCTGACGATTACCGGGAACGTCCCCTGCCGAGCGCGGCTCGGCACTACCCCGGCTTAGTCCTTGGTGACGCGGTTGATTTCGGCCAGGCTGGTGGTGCCCTGCGCCGCCTTCAACAATGCTGACTGGCGCAGATCATTGATGCCGATTTTCTGCGCAGCGTCCGCAATATCCATCGCGTTGCCGCCCTGCAGGACGATAGCCGCGATGTCGTCGGTCATTGGCATCACCTGATAGATACCGGTACGGCCCTTGTAGCCTTCCGTGCATTCATCACAGCCCACCGGCTCGAACAGGTTGATGCCCTTGGCGATCTGCTCGGCGGTATAGCCTTCGGCCAACAGCGCATTCTCCGGCAACTGGGTCGGCCGCTTGCAGTTCGGGCACAGACGCCGCGCCAGGCGCTGCGCAATCACCAAGGTCACCGACGAGGTGATGTTGTAGGGCGCGATACCCATGTTCATCAAACGTGCGATGGTCTGCGGCGCATCATTGGTATGCAGCGTGGAAAGCACCATATGGCCGGTCTGCGCCGCCTTGATCGCGATTTCCGCGGTCTCAAGGTCACGGATTTCGCCGACCATGATGATGTCCGGATCCTGTCGCAGGAACGAGCGCAGCGCTGCGGCAAAGGTCATGCCGCGCTTGTTGTTCTGCTGCACCTGGTTCACGCCCGGCAGGCGGATTTCCACCGGATCCTCGGCCGTGGAAATGTTGCGGGTATCGTCATTGAGGATGCCCAGCGCGGTGTACAACGACACCGTCTTACCCGAACCGGTCGGGCCAGTGACCAGCACCATGCCGTACGGCTTGTGGATGGCCTCGAGGAACAGCTTCTGCTGATCGGGCTCATAGCCCAACTTGTCGATGCCCAGCTTGGCCGCGCTGCCGTCAAGAATACGCAGCACCACCTTCTCGCCAAACAAGGTTGGCAAGGTACTGACACGGAAGTCGATCTGCTTGCTCTTGGACAGGTTGAGCTTGATGCGACCATCCTGCGGCACCCGCTTCTCAGCGATATCCAGCTGCGCCATTACCTTGAGGCGCGCGGCGATACGCTGGTTCAGCTTCACCGGCGCCTTGGCCACCGTCTTGAGCAGGCCATCGATGCGGAAGCGCACCCGATAATCGTCTTCGTAGGGCTCGAAATGGATGTCCGAAGCGCCCTTGCGGATCGCGTCGACCAGGGCCTTGTTGACGAATTTGACGACCGGGGTGTCATCGCCCTTGGCATCCACGCCGGTGTCGCCACCGCCGCCCATCTCCTCATCGCCGGCCGCGACATCCAGATCACCCATGCCCTCATCGTCACCGCCAAGGCTGTCGCCCAGCGAGTCGTTGCTGGCAAGCCATAGATCCAGGGTACGGCGGATCTGTTCCTCGTCCACCAGGATCGGCTCGACCACTAGGTTGGTCTGGAACTTGATCTCATCCAACTGCTGCGTCGGGTTGCTGGTACCGACGAACAACTTGCCACCGCGCTTGAACAGCGGCAGCACCTGGTGCCGGCGCAGCAGTTCCTCGCTGACCAGTTTCATCGCGTTCTGGCTGGCATCGAATACCGACACGTCCAGCAGCGGCATGCCGAATTCCATCGCGTTGGCAGCAGCCATATGCGCGGCGCTTACCAGCTTCTTGTCAGCCAGCCACTGCGCCAATGGCACCTTGGCGTCGGCCGCATGAGTCATCGCCGTGCGGGCGACCGCCTCATCCAAGGCACCATCCTGGACCAGCCGGCGGGCGATGCCGGTGATTCCGACGAGGTTTGCAGTGGCAACGTTCATTGAGGCATCCCCTGAAAGCAGGCGCCCAGATTACCTCAAGAAGCCTTTTATAAACCGGCAGCCCGTCCGCATCGCAGCCACCAACCCGGCTACTATGGCGGAGGGGAGAACTTCTGGTATTCAAACGTGCGTGAACTGAGCATCATCCTGCCTGCAAAGAACGAGGCCGAAGGGTTGAAACGGACCCTGCCCGAGCTGCGCAAGGCCTATCCAGCCGCCGAGATCATCGTGGTCGACGACGGGTCGACCGACCAGACTGCGGCAATTGCCAATGAACACGGCGCCAGCGTGCTGAGCAGCCCGTACTCCATGGGCAATGGCGCGGCGATCAAGCGTGGCGCCCGCGCCGCCACTGGACGAATTTTGGTATTCATGGACGCCGATGGCCAGCACAGTGCCGACCATATCGCCCAACTGCTGGCAAAGCTGGATGATGGCTATGATATGGTCGTCGGCGCCCGCGACAGCAGCGGCCAAGCCAATCTGCACCGGGGCTTGGCCAATGGATTTTACAACTGGCTAGCAAGCTGCATGACCGGACACCGCATCGCCGACCTGACGTCCGGCTTCAGAGCAGCACGAGCCGACCGTTTTCGCGAATTTCTGCACTTGCTGCCAAACGGCTTCAGCTACCCAACCACATGCACCATGGCTTTTTTTCGCAGCGCCTATCCGGTTGGCTACGTAACGATCCCGGTGAAAAAGCGCATCGGCAATGGCAGCCATATACGCCCTATCAAGGACGGGATCCGGTTTTTGCTTATAATATTTAAAATCGCAACCCTTTACTCACCATTAAAACTATTCGCCCCTATTTCCGCGGCATTCTTTTTAACCGGGCTGACCTACTACGCGTTTACTTTTGTGGCAACACATCGCCTCACCAACATGAGCACACTGCTGTTCAGCGCTTCAGTAATAATTTTCCTGATTGGCCTGATCTCTGAACAGATCACCAGCCTTACCTATCGCCGCGACCAGTGAAATCCAACCAGGACGGCAGCCACTTTGCAAATGGAAAGGAAAAGTTCGGACCAAACATTAAAAGTGCAACTCGTTTGCCAGTTTGGTCGTCCGGTGCGCGGCTTAAGCCCATATGGCGACGCTCTGAAGCAAGCACTGGACCGCATTGGTACCGTCCAACTGATTGCTACCGACTATCATTCGGCCTATCCATCATTCCTGCACCCCGCCAGCACCGTACAAACAAAAAGTCGCGGGGACCTCAGCTGGTATAACCCCTTCAGCTGGCTGAAAGTTGCATCGGCCCGCGGCCAGATCATGCATATCCAGCATTGGGCTCCCCCGCTCTCTATTTATCTTTGGCCATTGGCAAGGCTGGCAAAGCACTCGGGAAAAAAGCTGATCATCACTGTACATAATCCAAAGCCTCATGAGACAAGAAATCCATTCAGCTATTTTGAGAAAGGACTTCTAGGAACTGCGGACATGCTTCTCGTTCACAGTAACGTAGGCCTCGATAGTCTGGAGAAAAGCATCCCCGGAAGCTCAACCGGTATTCGACGTATCCAACACGGCATGGGCGCATCCACCTCACCGGCAACACGTTGCGCTACTGACTATGCGAAGCTCGGACTTGATCCACACGCGCGCTATATTTTGCTATTTGGCAACCTGCGGGGCTACAAAGGAATCGAGGTATTACTCGCGGCCTGGAAGATGATCGAACTCCGGCATAGAAACACTCACCTTCTCATTGCCGGACGTCTATGGGACGGGGAGTCCGGTAGCTTCAGTAAAGCCATAGCCAAGCTACTCAGGACCACTCCAAACGCCCGTCATTTGCGCAACGAGCTCGCCCAAGCCGTCGCGGAAAGACGAGTTATTCTCAGGCAGGGTTTTCAGTCAGACCAAGATATCGATGCACTCATCAGAATCGCAGATTTCTGTGTCTTCCCTTACATAAGATTCTCAGGCCAATCCGGTGCCGCTTGCCGAGCCGCTGAGATGGGCTGCCCTGTCCTCACCAGTCAGGTCGGCGCCTTGACCGAACTCGCCATTGACGACTCATGGACATTCCGACCCGCAGATGTGCTACAGCTAGCAGAACGATTGCACCAAAAACTAAACGACATTGAACATCTAGCGTCGGCGCGAGTGCAGCAACACGCGATCGCCTTGCAATCAAGTTGGGACAACGTTGCAGCGCATCACGTAGCTATCTACGAGTCGCTCATATGAGCACGGGCAGCCACTCCTCCCCCTTGATAAGCATATGTATCGCAAACTATAACGGCGAGGACCTCCTCCACGACTGCCTTACATCCCTCTACACCCAGGATGTCGGAGCCAGCTTAGAAATACTTGTACACGATGACGCCTCAAGTGATCGTTCGCTTGAAGTGCTAGCACAACGTCATCCACAAGTGCGCGTCCTTGCAAGTGAGACCAATGTTGGTTACTGCAAATCGAACAATCGCCTCGTCGACGCAGCGCGTGGAAAATATATCCTACTGTTGAACAACGATGCCGCACTTAGACCCGGCGCTCTTCAAGCCTTGCTTTCGCATGCAAACATGAGTCCCGAACCCGGTATCTTCAGCCTTCCCCAGTACGATTGGTACGACAAATCGCAAGTAGACCTTGGAGTCTGCTTGGATATATTACATACGCCGGTCGCGAATTTTCGGCCAGGCAATAAGAACCTCGCCTACGTGCAAGGGGCTTGCATGTTCCTGAAGCGGGAAACCTGGAATCAGCTCGGGGGGTTTCCCGAATGGATGGAATCCAATGTGGAAGATCTCTACCTGTGCACGCTGTTGCGGCTACGTGGTGGGAATATCAGCGTCACCGCGCAAGGGGGCTACGACCATCGACAGGGCACCAGCTTCGGCGGCAACAGCATTCGCCAAGGTCGTTTGAGAACAACATACCACCGACGCTACCTGAGTGAACGCAACCGGGCGAATCTGGTCTTGGTCTGCACGCCTACCGCCCTCGCCTGGCCGCTGTATTTCATCCAGATCATCAGCCTCTTGTGCGAGGGGATCCTGATAACCGGCCTCAAACTGGATACACAACCAGTAAAATCCATCTACTTTCCCGCAGTGATTGAATCTCTACGCATGTTCAGCCTGCTACGTGCCGTTCGCCAAAACGTCCAAGCTTCCACAAGCATCAGCCTGTGGCGTTATCTCAGGATACTGACTCCAGTACCACACAAAATTTCACTACTACTCAAGTACGGTCCACCGGAACTAAGGTGAGGCCGGAAGGCATTACCGCCCCTTCTCGCGCCAACTTCCAGCTATTTTCCTGAAGAGAAAGAAAGGCTCCTTGGCGTTAACCCCATGCATAACCGGATCCACATTGGCAAGCAGCTCATTGTGCCGAGAAACGCACGAAACCAGACCAGCAGCCTCAAATCTTGAGAAAATATCGCGCCCAAAAAGACGAACGTGATCTGCCTGACCAAAAGCGAGCTGACGTGCCTCTCCGGTATCCACCCCCAAGTCCTGCCAGGTGGAATGCAGCTTGCTGGCATATGGGGTCTGCAGAATTGCCAAGCCATTTTCCTTTAGCACCCTGAATATCTCCGCCAATGCTGCGGTATCATCTGCAACATGTTCAAGCACATGATTTGCGATCAATAGATCAAACGACCCTTCCCCGTACGGCATCGACTGAATGTCAACACATTCAATATCACCATCTGTTGGATGAAGGTCAGCACGGACGTAATGCAGAGGTTTCATATCGAAAATCGCACGAGTCATGCGCCGTTCTGGCGCAAAGTGCAGTATGGATTTTCTTGATATCTCCGCAAACAAGCCAGCCCGCTGCATGTACAGCATCAGATGGCGTTCTCGATCGCTACAACCGCAGCGTGGGCACTCGAAATTTCGAGCATCACTGCCCACCACCCCTAGCACGTCTGTCAACCGAGGCCCTTTACCTTGACGTTTGTATGGCATGAATCGCCATACTCGCCTGCCACAAAGCACGCACCAACGCCTTCCTCCTGGTACCCAACCTGCTAGAAAATAGGGAACTACCTTTTCAACCTTCAAACCCATCTCCCCAACTCATCATCGACGGTACAGCACCTGAGGTGCTCCTCGACGAAACGGGCGCATCAATAGAGCAGATGCAAGTTTGCTAGCCATGCGAGTCACCGATATCACGAAGAGCACGCAAGTGTGCCCTCTTCCCAAAGGAGATTCGGCAAGCGCACGACCAAACCAGCTTTTGAACAGCGCGGCATCGCGCGCTCGCACACTCCGGAAGAAAACCCGCCGCAGGAAATCAACCACCCCTCTTGCGTAATCACCAGAGCTAATCAGCTCCCGGGGCACACTCCGTACTGCTTGCCAGTACAGCTCACGTACGTGCACTTCGCTTCTTGTCATCAATGAACCTTGCGCTCCGACCCGATATGCCACCAACGGCTCACCGATGTGGCCCAGCAATCCGTGCCTAGCGTGCCAAAGATGCGCTTGATAGTCGATCTGTACTTCAACATCCCGCCACGCACCTATACCAGCGCCACGAAACAGAACCGAACTATTGTTCAGGAAATTTCCATACCGAAGCATTTGCGCCAAGCTGAAAGTCGAATCACCCACGTCATTGAATACCCCTGTAGCTGTTCCCGATGCATCCACGGTGATGGCATTTGCATACACCGCACTGCACTCGAGGTTGCTCTGCAAATACTCAAGCTGCTTCTTCAGTTTCCCGGGAAGCCAATAATCATCACCATCAACCCGCGCCACATAATCCCCTCGCGCCATGAGTACAAGTTCGCGCATATTTGCGAAAGCTCCCACGTTGTGCAGCCTTCGAATACTGCGAAGGCGCCCACCATACTCAGCGATCAAGCCTTCCACTATGCTTCCGGTTGCATCCGTGGAGGCATCGTCTCCGACAAGCACGCAAAGGTCAGCCGCGACGTCTTGATCAAGGACGCTGCGGATGCAAGCCTCTATGTACGCAGCCTGATTGTAGGTCGCTATGCATACACAGATGACAGGGGCTGGAAACGGAGCCGACATCAGTCTTGCACTTCCGAGGATGCTTGCCCATCGGTCGTCAGTCTGCGCACTAGAGAAGCAAAATCGTCCAAAGCTCCTATCTGCAATATCCTGGCCCCAACGAGGTAAACAAACACAGCTACCGGCAAGGCCGCAGCAATGGCAAACCCGGGGCCCGAAGCCAGCTTTGCGGCCAACCAAGCCGCAATCGCTACAACCACCGATAGTAGAAGTACAGGAACCTGGTCACGTAGCTGCGCCATTAATCCGTAACCAACCAATTCACTTGAATGCCAAGTATTGATGAGCACACAGGCCGCACTAGAAACAAACACGGCCCAGGCCACGCCAAGCACACCGATAAGGCTCCCTCCCAATACAAGACTAATGGTCAACAGGGCCTTCACGATTTCGAGTCTGAACACCACATCAGAACGTCCGCGCGCACCTATTGCAGCAAGGTTCAACACATGCAACGGCCAAAAAAGAGATGACAAAGCCAATGGCACCAACAAGGTCCCCACAGCAGCCCATTTTGGTCCATACATCGACACTGCGAGCTCTTGAGCAAGCACTGCAACCAGCACTATGCAGGGCGTGAAGACAAAAAATGCCAGACGCATTGAAAAGCGCAGCGCTCCGGCAAGGCGATCTGGCCGGGCAGCTATCTCCGAAAAAACAGGCAACCCCACTCTATTCAATACGGCACTCATCAACTGACTAGGCGCCTGCTGGGTACTTTGCGCCAATGTGTACACCCCCAATGTGTTTGCGTCAAACATTCGGCCGATCAATAGCGATTGCAAGCGATTAGAGCCGATATTCAGTGCATTGGCCAACAGCAGGTACCCCCCGAAATGAAACAATCTCCTGAACGAGGCCCACTCGAACCTACCCCGCGGTCTCCATCGAACCACAAACCATAGAAGTACGGCACGCAGGATGGCAGCAGCTACGGCCTGCCAAACCAAGCTCCATGCACCGAATTCGTTCAAAGCAAGGACGAGCGCCAGCGCACCTGCAATAAAAGAAACTGCTAGTTCAATATATGCTCGCTTTTTGAAGTGCAACTGCTGGGACAGAATCGCGTTCGGCACTGCGGCCACGGCACCCAATGGCAAAACCAGCGCCATTACCCTCAACATCCACTCCAAGCTAGGCTGAAAATAAAAATCACTGACTGCAGGGGCAACAAACCACAGAATCAGCAGAGCGAAAATAGAAAGCAATAAATTAAACAAGAAAACACTGGTCTCTTCGTCAACGCTTGTATATTGCTTTTGAATCAAAGCAGACCCGAGCCCACCCTCAACAAGCAATGCAGCAAAGACAATAAAAACCAGCAGCATTGCCACCAAGCCGAAATCAACGGGTTGCAGTATCCGAGCCAATATCAAAGTCAGCACGAACTGGAATCCGTATCGTGCCAGTACTTCGAACGCGCTCCAGCTCAGCGCTGACATTGCCCGATTGAGCAGCGGCACCTTCATGTCAATCGCCTTCAGCACTACAAACAAAGATAGGACGGCGATAGAATTCACCGCGATGATGTGTCAGTCGAAAAGGACGCAGCACTGAATCAACGGCATCCAGGTCGGCAAGATCAATATCCGGTGGAATTTCGACATACTCAATATCCTCATCAGCTTCAGGGCGGGTCGGGTAAGCAACGCAGTCAATATGCCAACCGCCCCCCCGCAGCATGTTTGCGATGAAATCCAGCTTACCTACATCATCTTGATGATCGAACACCGGCGAATCTTTTTTACCGCCCAAGTTGGTACCCATCTGGAATATCAGCACCTTACTGCAAGCACGCAGTCTACTCAGATACTCGAGGGCATATCTTACGAAATCCTCGGCATTCGCAACCTTGTCGGTATCAAAATCGGACCCTGCATGATGCAGCACATTCAGATGTAGCATAACGTCGGTTGCTGGCAACATCGGCAGATCGTCTATATTCAGCGCCCGCCCAATTACCTCTACATTGGACATCTGGAATGCTTCCCCCACAGCGCTGATCAAACGAGCATGCACCGGATTCGCCTCAATTGCGCGAACCCGCTTTGATGGGAACTGATGCGCAAGGCTCAAGCCGAAGAATCCCGTATTTGCACCAAAATCAGTACATTCGACCCAATCAAAACGGGAAAGTACCGACTCGATATATCGCAGCCTGACTCGATCACCTCGCCATCCGGCATCGATGGAAACTTGGTGTCCAATTAGCTCTGCAACGAAATCCGGAAACGACTGATATGAAGAATGCTTGGAAATATTGGAATAGAGCAGTATCAGCCTGTCGCGCAGGCTCACCGCAACGGAGCTGGTCATTTAAAAAAACCTCGCACAAAAATTCGCCAGCTATCGCGACGAAAATAGACATCACTCGCCAAATAGGAGAGCACCTTGCGGAAAACTCCGGAGGACACAGCCCATCTCACGCGTCGTCCGCTCCGGATCTCAGCCAGGACCCCGCCCAACCACAGATATCTAGCACGTTCCGGCTTGGAGCGTCGGATATGATCATAATAATTTGGATCAGAATGAGCATAGTCACCAATAAATGCCTCGACAATTCCACAGTCGTGTGAAGTCACCAACTGTAGCGGCCCCCACACACGAGGATTCATCTCAATGAAATGCTTTCGCTGTCCGGACACAATGAACTCAACCATTGCAAATCCCCGGAAATCAACCGCAGCAAGCGCAGCAAGCACTCTCGAACTCGCTTCGTCTTTATGGAATGAAGCAGTTTCAGCCATCACTATTGACTTCCCACCAGACTGCTGGCCAGAATTCAACTGCGAAGAAGAAAATATTCGCCCGTCCGCTGATATATATATCAGCAGATAGTAACTCTTGCCTACAACATACTCTTGAAGGAAGAATTCCTCGAAGTCCTGGCGCTGTCTGAAAAATGTCAGCTCTGAACTGCTTCCGATGATGATCGGGTATCGAACGATCTGGTCCGCGCCGACATTCCGAAAAGGTTTCGCCACCACAGGAAATACTTTCACTTCGCTCACGTCGAGTTGCTTTGGCGCTGCAACCCCAAATCCGGCGAAGTACTGGATGGAAGACATCTTATTACTCAACCGGGCATAAACGGACGCATCAACCAGTGGAAGAATGCAACCCAATTGTATTCTTAGAAATTCTGGCTCCAGCCCTAGCAGAAACGTATTTAGATATTCGGACGATGGCACAAGAACGAGTTCCGCACCCGGAAAACGAGCTCTTGCAGAGGCCACCCAGCCAGCAAGCAGCGTCGCGTCCAGCTCATCACTTTGCCGCACTACGCAAACATGATCCGCATACGCAGTCCAGGCAACAGTATCAAAGGAATTGCGGGCAATGATGGCAAATTTTACGGAACATTCCGAAAAGGCGCGAATGAGCGCAAGAACGGCACGATCGTTCGCTCCCGAGAATATCAAGAATGCTCTTTCGACCATGAGTCAGGACTGCCCGATCAGCACTCGCAGCACCGATCCAATCACGCGAATTTCATGATCTCCGATGCTGTTTCCGTTGGGCAAGACCACTATCCCCTCAGCGATCTCGCAGGTAATCGGCAGGCGCTCGCTGGCGTTACCAAACATATCACTATAGGGCTGCATTCGATGGACGCCCGGCCAGAAATAGCGACGCGCCAGAATATTCTCAGCGTGCAACGCCTCTATCAACTGGTCGCGGGTCACCCTACAGCGTGAATCCATCTGCAATACGACATAGTGGTAGCTGTTGAACTCCGAATTATCATAGTCAAGGATGCTCACCCCCTCGATACCCGAAAATACTTCCCGATAGATGGCGTGGTTTCTGCGATTGATAGAGGTGATCTGCGGAAAAGCATCTAGGTTAGCCAACCCCATCGCTGCACAGACCTCGATCATCTTGCCGTTGGTCCCGGGGTGGATGACATTGTCATATCCCTTGAACCCGAAATTCCGCATGAGCCTAAGCGTATCGGCCAGCGCATCATCATTGGTGGCTACTGCCCCCCCTTCCATCGTGCTGAACGCCTTTGTCGCATGGAAACTGAACACCTCGCAGGCACCAAAACGACCGATACACTGTCCCTTGTAGGTACTACCGAAAGCATGTGCGGCATCGAACATCAGCTTTAGATTAAACTCTTCAGCCAACTCCTGAAGGGCATCCACGGGAGCCGCCCGCCCCCAAAGATGCACACCGATTATCCCGGTAGTCTTTGCGGTTATTGCGCGCCTTACCGATTCTGTATCGAGGTTTTGCGTGTATCTATCGACATCTGCAAATACCGGAGTGATACCTTGCCAATGCAGAGCATGTGCGGTTGCAACAAACGTCCAGGAAGGAACGATGACCTCGCCAGTAAGGCCCAGAGCACGAATGGCGATCTCAAGCGCTATGGTGCCATTGCACATCGCCACACAGTGCCTGACCCCAAGTCGTTCTGATAACCTCCGTTCAAGCTCCTGAACCTTTGGGCCGTTATTGGTCAACCAACCGTTGTCGAGCACCTGCCCGACTCCTTCCAGGAACGCATCTCGATTGGCAATGTTCGGACGACCAACATGTAGTGGCATCGAGAAAGCAGGCGCTGCTCCATTGATGGCAAGATCTTTGCCGCACTCAATCGCCTTCATTGAAGTTCCCCGCATCATCTTCCAGTTCCCGATACTTCGCAGCAGCTAAACGCGCCAGAACAGGCACGACTCAATTCTTGGATTGTAAGCCCGCAGCCAGCCTGTCCGCCCATTCTCCGCGCCCTTCCTCCCTCAAACCAAGCAGCAGTCGACCGACCGCCGGGTCGCCCGCCGGAAAGCCATCTACAGCCAATTGCAGATAACGATACGCCTGATCCGGATTCTCCCCATGATCCAACAGAAATCTTGCTATGGAGACATACTCCACTGGAGAAAACCCGGCGCGTCGCTGAACAATTTCGACTGTTTCGGAAACACCCTTTGGATCCAGATCCAGACCATGATTGGCGTTGCCTACCATGTTCATGGCAACAGCTTTGTTCTCCGGCGTAATCACTGCGGTACGCAGACCCGTAAGCAGCAATCCCCAATCCGCGTCTGATGCATCGCCGCGAAGCGATTTGAAAATAACTACATTTGCCAGTGCCATGATGGACCCCGTAGCTTCACCACCTCTCTTGCATGCTGCAATCGCGTTAGCAAACTGCTCACCGCTGTAATCACCTTGACTAAGATCAAAATGCGCTCGACACAAAGCCACCCATGCGCGACTGGAATGGGGGGCGATCCTTACACTTTCCTTTGCGAGGGAAAGGTTGTCACCCCATATCTGTGCACGTTTGAAAGTCGTGACGCCCAACGCGGGCACCAGTAAAAACGACGACGCGAGCACCGCCGCAATTGCTCCATTCCCCCAACGCTGAATCGCCAAGAAGGCCAAGTCCGCTAGCGCCAACATGATTCCAATTAAAGGAAAGTGGTTGCGATGCTCAAAGACAAGCTCAAGCCCAAGCATACTGCTACTGATCACATGACCCAGGAAAAACAGCAATACACCGAATGAGAAAATTGGGCGCCGCCGCCTCAAAGCAAACGCAGAAGCAAGCAACGCGAGCAAAAACATCCAACACCCCAAAGTTGTCACAGGCTGCAGCAAGCCGCGTGATACCGGGTAGGCATCATAGTAAAATGGAAGATTTGCCGGAGCAGGCCATGCGATCTGCCACAGGTACAGCACCAGCACCCGCGCCTGCGTCAGCACCCGTTCGTAACTATTGAAATCCCTTCCAGGGAAAACAGTCCAGCTCCAATACTTTGGCAACGCCCAGAACAGCAACAGCATCGCACCGCCAACTGTCGCAACCAGATATAACCTGCGTAGACCAGACTCGATTTTGGGATTGGCAGCCCGGAATCCCAGTACACACGCCTCCAGCGCCAGCGTGTACATCGGCAGAAGAATCGCGTCTTCCTTGCTTGCCACTCCCATGATCCAGAAAACCAGCGCCCAAGCGCCATAACGACCGCCATGCCCAGACCGCAGCTGCACCGTGCGCATACGCAGGTATGACCACAAGGCAAGGATCAAAAACAACGTTGCCAATGTCTGCATGCGCTGAACCACATACAGAACCGAGGATACTTGCAGCGGGTGAGCCGCCCACGCCAGAGCCAACACCAGTGCCCCGATTGCGGCCGCCCGGGCGGACCAACCTGCTATCGTTAGCAATTGTTTGAGAAAGCAAGCCAGCAAGATCACACTGATCGCGTGAATCGCGATATTGGTTGCCTTGAATGTCGCAGGATCGAAGCCACCTGCACGAAAATAATCCAAGCCAAAAGTCAACATCGCCAGCGAACGCAGACCGTGCCCACCAGGAAAGCTCATTGCAGCACGGCCCAATGAATGGTGATCCAGCCCCATTACATACAGAGAGACGTTCTGGGTAATGTTGGGCTTGTCATCGAAGAAGAAGCCCCCGCTCAGACCCGGCCGATATAACATAACAATTGCGAGCGCGCAGATCGTTGCGAGCAGGAGGAATCGATGGCGCCGCAACCAACCGGCAGCTGAAGCAAAGTGAGTCATTGGTCCGCTATGGCTTCTGATACGTGGAAAAGGCAAGAACACATTACTCAGCTCCATTCCAGCCGTAACCAGATCAGAGTTAGTCACGGACAACCAGACTACACTCCGATGCATTCATCGGACATTTACCGGTGCCCCGCGCCTCGATTATCCCGCCCATCTACAAAAGAAAAAGGGGCGCAAGCGCCCCTTTTTTAAACCAGCTGCATGTCTATTAGACGCACTTGCCCGGCTTGTACTTTGCATCCAGATCAGAGGTGCACTTCCACATGCCATCGGCATCGCGGGTCAGCGTCAGCTTCTTGCCATTGAACTTGGTGGCGTTGCCACCCTTGGCGGTGCACTCGATCACGGTGGTGCCGGTCAGGGCCAGGTTGCAATAGCTGCCACCATTGGCGGTCTGACCGATATAGCCATTTGCAGAGGCCGTCAATGAAGGAGTCTTGCCTTCATTGACCATGACTTCGAACTGAGTCTTCAGCGGGGTGATTTCGGCAAGTGCCGATGCACCCTGCGACTTAACGACGTAGTCCTGGTAAGCCGGCAGCGCGATTGCGGCCAGGATGGCGATGATCGCGACAACGATCATCAGTTCGATCAGCGTAAAACCCTGCTGCTTCTTCATTAGATACATCCCCTAGAGGTTTGTGATTGTTGACGAGGGTGAAAGCCGCATAGGCAAACTCCCCCCATGCGGGGTGTTACAAAGCAGGTTGCGTGCCAAGTTCTGGCAGCCCCCAGCTCCCCGTCGACAATCATCGCATCAACCCGAAGGAATGGAAGCCCCCAATAGGCAACTTCTACCATCGCTCTAAAAAAGTGACGTACAGCGTCACCTTTTGACCTTCTTTGCCCCATGTGTGATCTCTCTGCATCATCACTAAGGTGGCAAGGATGGTGCCAGTTCGCAGCGAAGCAGCTACCATGGCCAACAGATGCTCGACCTGGGGATGGTCAGGGCAGGGAGCCAATATCAATGTCCGTTACGCGCACTGCGGTAAAAAACGAGCCGATCGCCCGCAATACCAACCAGTTGCTGCCTTTCGTCTGGGAGGGAACAGACAAACGCGGCGTCAAGATGAAGGGCGAACAACAAGCCAAGAACATCAACATGCTTCGCGCAGAACTGCGTAGGCAAGGCATCACCGTTTCAACGGTCAAACCCAAGTCGAAGCCACTGTTCGGCGCCGCGGGATCCAAGATCACCGCCAAGGAAATTGCCTTCTTCAGTCGCCAGATGGCAACAATGATGAAATCGGGCGTTCCAATTGTTGGCTCCCTGGAGATCATTGGCGAGGGCCACAAGAACCTCCGAATGAAGAAGATGGTGGGACAAATCCGCTCGGATATCGAGGGGGGCTCTTCTCTTTATGAGGCCATCAGCAAACACCCGGTGCAGTTTGATGAACTCTACCGGAATCTAGTCAGAGCCGGCGAAGGCGCCGGCGTGCTGGAAACCGTCCTAGAAACGATCGCCAGCTATAAAGAGAACATCGAAGGCCTCAAAGGCAAGATCAAAAAAGCCTTGTTCTATCCAGCGATGGTCGTCGCAGTCGCCCTCCTGGTCAGCTCGATCCTGCTGGTCTGGGTGGTGCCTCAGTTCGAAGAAGTGTTCAAGGGATTCGGCGCGGAGCTGCCAGCGTTTACACAGATGATTGTCGGCATGTCCCGCTTCATGGTGTCATGGTGGTGGCTGCTCCTGCTCGTCACTATCGGTTCGGTTGTGGGCTTCATCTTCGCTTTCAAACGCTCACCTGCCCTGCAACATACCGTTGACAAATTGGTCCTGAAAGTACCAATCATCGGTCAGATCATGCATAACAGCGCGATTGCCCGCTTTGCTCGCACGACCGGCGTAACGTTCAAGGCGGGCGTTCCTCTTGTTGAAGCACTTGGGATTGTCGCCGGAGCCACAGGCAACACGGTGTACGAACAAGCTGTTCTGCGTATGAGGGACGATGTCGCAGTCGGCTACCCCGTGAACATGGCGATGAAGCAGGTCAACCTGTTCCCGCATATGGTGATACAGATGACAGCCATTGGTGAAGAAGCAGGTGCACTTGACGCGATGCTGTTCAAAGTTGCCGAGTACTACGAGCAGGAAGTCAACAACGCCGTCGACGCCTTGAGCAGCCTGATCGAGCCCCTCATCATGGTCTTCATCGGCACCATCGTAGGCGGCATGGTCATCGGCATGTACCTACCGATCTTCAAACTTGCATCGGTTGTTGGATAACTAAAAGCATGGCATTTCTCGACCAGCATCCCGGCCTCGGCTACCCCGCCGCGGCTGGACTGGGACTGCTGATCGGCAGCTTCCTCAACGTGGTGATCCTGCGCTTGCCCAAGCGCATGGAGTGGCAGTGGAAACGCGATGCGCGCGAGATCCTCGAGCAGCCGGATATCTATGAGCCGCCGCCGCCGGGCATCGTGGTGGAGCCGTCGCACTGCCCGCACTGCAAGCACAAACTGAGCTGGTACGAGAACATCCCGCTGTTCAGCTGGCTGATCCAGCGCGGCAAGTGCCGGCATTGCCAGGCACCGATTTCCATCCAATACCCGATCGTGGAGCTGGTTACCGCCTTGATGGTGCTGGCCAGCGTCTGGCAGTTCGGGTTTGGTTGGCAGGGCTTTGGCGCGATCGTGCTGAGCTGCTTCCTGGTCGCCCTGTCGGGTATCGACCTGCGCACCCAATTGTTGCCTGATCAACTCACCCTGCCCTTGATGTGGCTGGGCCTGATCGGCAGCATGGACAATCTCTACATGCCGGCCAAGCCTGCATTGATTGGCGCCGCAGTCGGCTATTTGTCACTGTGGACGGTCTGGTGGCTGTTCAAGCAGATCACCGGCAAGGAAGGCATGGGCCACGGCGACTTCAAGTTGCTGGCGGCACTGGGCGCCTGGTGCGGACTCAAGGGCATTCTGCCGATCATCCTGCTGTCCTCGCTGGTCGGCGCCATCATCGGCTCGATCTGGTTGTACTCGCGGGGGCGCGACCGCGCCACACCCATCCCGTTTGGCCCCTATCTGGCCATCGCCGGCTGGCTGGTCTTCATGTGGGGCGACCAGATGATAGGCGGCTACATGCGGCTGGCAGGGCTACAGCAATAAAGCAGCACACGCGACAATGGCCCTTCATGGGCCATTGTTGTATCGGAGTCATCGCATGAGCAGCTTCATCGTCGGACTGACCGGCGGCATCGCCTCGGGCAAGAGTGAAGTCAGCCGGCGCTTCGAGGCGCTGGGCATTGCCGTGGCTGATGCGGATGTAGCAGCGCGCGAGGTTGTCGCGATTGGCAGCCCCGGCCTTGCAGCGATTGCCGAGCTGTTCGGCGCCGGGGTTCTACAGGCCGATGGCAGTCTGGACAGGGCCTACTTGCGCCAACGCGTGTTCGCCAACCCCGATGAACGCCGCGCACTGGAAGCCATCACCCATCCCGCAATCCGCGCGCGCGTGCGCAGCCTCTGCGAGGCGGCAGCCAGTCCCTATGCGATTGCCGCCATTCCACTCCTGACTGAAGCCGGCGGGCGTTCGACCTACCCCTGGCTGCAGCGCATTCTGGTGGTGGACACCCCGGAGGAAGTACAGCACGCACGCTTGCGCAGCCGCGACAACATCGATGCCGCACTGGCCGAGCGCATGATCCAGGCACAGGCCAGCCGCGCGCAGCGCTTGGCCATTGCCGACGATGTGATCATCAACGATGGTCACCCGGATGCGCTGCAGGTGCATATCGAAGCACTGGATGCACGTTATCGGGAGCTTGCTGGGTTGCTGGCTTGACTGCTGCCTTCAACAGCGCGCGGAGAGCACCCTCACCCCAACCCCTCTCCCGCCAGCGGGAGAGGGGCTAAAAACGGGCAATCCGGCGCCATCCAGCCTCCCCGGCTCACCGCCTTTCGCGCCGATCGCAGCTTCTGATTCGTGCGCAGAACGCTCCCCACCCCAGCCCTTCTCCCGCTGGCGGGAGAGGGGCCAAAAAGCGGGCAATCTGACGCAATCCAGTCTCCCTCAACCCGCCACCTGCCGCCAGGCTGTGCAGCTATACGGCTGTATGGCTGTATGGCTATACAGCTCTATACGGCCATACGGCTGTAGCGTGCCGATCGAAGCCTCTGATTGCAGCTCAAGGCTGCTCGGGGGCGAATGTCAGCGTCGCGATCACGCCGCGCTCTTCGCCCGGACGGATATCCACCTGCCACCCATACAACGCGCACAGACGACTGACAATGGACAAGCCGATACCGCCACCCTGCGAATGTCCTGCATGGGTACCACGATAGCCACGCTGGAACAGGCTGGCAGCATCCTTCTCGCTTAGTCCCGGACCGTTATCGATAACTTCGACAGCGTTCGCGCCAACCCTCACCAGCACCCTGCCTTCCTGCGAATACTTCACCGCGTTACCGATCAGGTTGCCCAGGGCAACGGACAGCGCGGACTCCGGAGCATCGATCACCAGCTCACGCGACCCGTCGAGCACCAGCTCCAGGGGCTTGCCGCCGAGCTGGGCACGGTGCGATTCCAGCAACTGCTCGGCGACCCGGGCGACATTGCTACTGCCCTGTGCACGCTCATTGCGCGACAACAACAACAGCGAACCGATCAAATCGCTGCATTGCTGTTCGGCGCGCTGGATGCGCTGCAAGCGCTGTAGCACCTTGTCATCAAGGTTGGGGCGCGTCAGCAACAACTCGGTAGCGCCACGGATCACCGCCAGCGGAGTGCGCAACTCATGACTGACGTCAGCATTGAACTCGCGGTCACGCTGGACCACTTCGGTCAGACGTGCCGAATAGTCATCAAGCGCCTCGGCCAGCTGCCCCACCTCATCATCGGGAAAACGCGGGGCAAGCGGCTCGGGATGCGTATTGCCACCGCGATAGGCACGCAGGCGCGCTGCCAGATCGGACACAGGCCGCATCACCCTTGAGGCAGACCACCAGCCCAGCACCCAGGACAGCAAACTGAAGATGATCACCGACAGAAACAGCGCGCGGTTGAGCTGCTGCTCACCACGAAGCGCCTGCCCCATGTCATAGGCAATGAAGAACCAGGCGTCCGGCGTCTTGCGTACACCGACCTTGTAGGAGAACGGCTTGCCTTCGGCGTCCTCACCACTGATGTTGTGGATACCGTCCTGCAAGCCCTCCCATTCGGGATAGTCACGGCGTAGACCATCAAGCTTGTCCGGGCGGAACAGGAACGCACGCATCTGCTGCACCGGCGCGACAACGTCGGTGCCACCGCTGCGCATATAGCTCTGCCAGGAGGCATCGAGGTTGCGATTCATCACATCCTCTACCAACTGGTTTTCCACGCGCATCCGTGCCCAATTCGTCGCGAATGCGAACAACGTGGTCAGGCAGAAGCCCAACAACACGAAGGAGAGGATGATGCGGCTGCGCAGACGCCGGCGGTAGCGTCCGCGCCTGCGCACGATCTCAGGCAGGGCTGTTTCAGGCATCGGGTGCGGAGATACGGTAACCAATGCCGTGGCGGGTCTGGATCATCGGCACTTCAAACGGTTTGTCCACCACAGCGCGCAGGCCATGGATATGCACGCGCAGCGAGTCCGAATCCGGCAGTTCCTCGCCCCACACGCGGGTCTCCAGTTCCTGCCGGGTAACCACCGCCGGCGAAGCCTCCATCAAGGCCTGCAGGATCTTCAACGCGGTCGGGTTGAGCTGCAGCAGCTTGCCTTGGCGACGCACTTCCAGGGTGTCCAGGTTGTATTCCAGATCCCCCACTTCCAGCACGCGGGTGTGGGCACCCTTGCCACGGCGTGACAGTGCATTGAGCCGTACTTCCACTTCCTGCAGCGCGAATGGCTTGATCAGGTAGTCGTCGGCACCGGAATCAAAGCCGGCCAGCTTGTTGTCGAGCGAGTCGCGCGCGGTCAGCATCAACACCGGTGTCTGCTTGCGCGCGTCGTTGCGCAGCTTGCGGCAGACTTCGATGCCGTCCATACCCGGCAGGTTGAGATCCAGCACGATCGCATCGAACTCATGCACCACAGCCAGGTGCAGGCCGGTCACGCCATCGGCGGCGAAATCGACCGTATGCCCACGATCCTCGAGGTAGTCACCAAGGTTGGCTGCGATATCGCTGTTGTCTTCGATTACAAGAATGCGCACGTGGGCGATTACCTTCGTATTTGGAAATAGCAAGCAGACTTGGTCTGCTTGCCAAGAATTACACCACAGGCTTTGTTAATGCCTTCCTAGCAGTGCGTTCCGCGAGGATTACCGCACAGCATCTTTATTGTTGATGATGATCTTGCCATCCTGGGCAAAACGAACGTGCTGTTCGGACTCACGCCGCATACGGTCGCGTTCTGCAACGGTGAGGCAGCTTGTGGTCGGCATCTGCGAACCCACCCGCTTTTCACGCTTGCAGACCAGGCGACTGTCCTCGCGAGCCTTGGTCAGGATGCCATTTACCAGTTCCTGATCATTGAATACCGCAACCTTCTTCTCCGCTGGCAAGGCATCCGCCGTACCCGCACCGATTGCCTGGGACATGCGCTCCAGTGCTTCAAGCACGCGACCTCGGTCTGCCGAGGAAATCTCGCTGTACACCTCATTGCCCTGCAGGTCCCCGCGCACCTTCTGCTGCTGCACCTGGAAGGGGATGGATGCCTGCAACGGCGGCTCGGCGGGTTTTGCCACAACCACGGCCGGAGCCAACAGCACTACCAACAACAGACCACGCAGCATAGCGGACCCTCTCCTTAGGAATGGGCTCACTCTAGCGCTGTGTGAAGATCACAACAACTGCCAGATGCAAACGAAAATCCAGACAAAACAAGGCCCCGGCGGAACCCGCCAGGGCCTTAAAAATTCCCGATCACCGGACCCACTGAGGAGGGCTGGGCACAGTGGAAACAGGCTAGGGCCAGCCGGATTAAAGGCTTGTTAAAACCATGCAAAGAAATTGCATCCCTTGCTTCAGCGCTTGAGGCTGGTCACGTATTCGATCATCCGCCCGGCAATATCGTCGCCCGAGACCCCCTCGATACCCTCCAGGCCCGGCGTGGAATTGACCTCCAACACCAAGGGACCGCGCTTGGAGCGGATCAGATCGACACCGGCGATGCCCAGCCCGAGCGCCTTGGCCGAACGCACCGCCACCTGCTGCTCGGCCTTGCTGCAGACCACACGCTCAGCGCTGCCGCCGGCGTGAAGATTGGAACGGAAATCCCCGTCCTGCGCCTGCCGACGCATGGTCGCCACCACCTGGTCCCCTACCACCAGGCAGCGCAGGTCTGCTCCCTGGGCCTCGGCGATGAACTCCTGCACCAGAAAGTTGGCATACAGGCCACGCAAGGCCTCGACGGTTCCCTTGGACGCGCTGAGCTTCTCGGTGAGGATCACCCCCCTGCCCTGCGTGCCTTCACTGAGTTTGACCACATGCGGTGGTGGTCCCAGCATGGACAGCAGGTCGTCGGTGTCGTCGGGGTTGTCGCCGAATACCGTCACCGGCATGTCGATACCCTTGGCCGCCAAGAGCTGGTGCGCACGCAGCTTGTCGCGGGCGCGCAGGATCGCGTCGGACGGATTGGGGGTGCGCGCGCCCATCATTTCGAACTGGCGCAGCACAGCAGTGCCGTAACGGGTGATGGAGGCCCCGATCCGCGGGATCACCACGTCCACCCCGGTCAGCGCCTTGCCCTTGTAGTGCATGCCAAAGCCGCTGGAGGTTATCCGCATATAGCAGCGCAACGGATCGAGAATGCGCACGGTATGACCGCGGGCACGTGCAGCTTCGACCAATCGACGGGTCGAATAGAGCTTGGTATTACGGGAGAGGATGGCCAGTTTCATCGCGGCGGGATCGGACAGTAGGCGCGCAGCATATCGCGGCCTTGGTCGATCCGGATGATCTGAAATGGGGACTTCGCAACGGCGTGAAAGCCTGCCTTTTTGCCCCTTGCCAATCGCCGGGGAGTGGAGCGGGCGAAGGGAATCGAACCCTCGTCAGTAGCTTGGGAAGCTACAGCTCTACCATTGAGCTACGCCCGCTTTGGCGAGGGTGAAGTCTATGCGTGACGCTGTGACAAAGCAACGGCCGGCCCTGCGGCACTTGCTTCGGGTCGATGCAGCAGGTTGAGTCCTGCTTTCCCGGCCGTTGGCGCTCAGCAGGGGCGTAAAACCCGGTACCACGCGCATCCAGGAGATCCCGTCGCGCAAACAAAAAGAGGCGATGCCACTGACGCGGCACCGCCTCCCACACACAACAGCTAACTACTTGCTACTACTTCCCACGGCAGTTCAGAAGCTGCCGCCAAAGCTGGCGAACACGGTGGCATCACGCGCGGACTTCTGCATCGTGGTGGTGCTCAGGCCGATGTTGCTGTCCAGCCCCCACAACTTCAGACGGACCCCCAGAACGGCGGTGGCGTAGTTGCGATCAAACTCCAGCCCCGGCACCTTGTACATGCCAACGTCAGCCAAGGTCTGCAGCCAGGCGCTGGCCTGCTTACCGTCCTCGAACTCATGGTCATAAGTGACCTGCACATACGGCTTCAGGCCATCGCCATCAAAGCGGGCCTGCCAGCCAATGCGGCCAACGGTCGAATCCAGATCCTGGTCACCGTAGCCAAACGCGGTGGCACTGGCGTTGCTTTCAACGTAGCCATCCAGCTTCACCTTCTGCCAGACCACGCCAGCCACCGGACCGTGACGGAAGCCCCCCGCCTGGCCGAACTCGTAACCGGCATTGATCGCGGCGGTCAGGTTGCTGCCGTCCGGCGAGCCCTTGTGCTCACGGGTGGCCGGGCCAAGCTGCACCTTGCGGGTCACGTCATACCCCAACCAGCTGTAGCTCAGCTGGCCGTTGACCCAGGCGCGATCGCCATACCAGCCGGCGAACAGGCCCAGGGTGGTGTCGTCCTGGGTGAAGTCACCCTTGTTGTTGCCGAAGTCAGCATCCATGCGGCCGTAGCCGGCGAAACCGCCGAGCACCATGCCGTCACGCGACCAATCCACGCCAAACAGACCGGCCGGTGCCAGGCCATCGTAGAGATCGGCATGGTCATAGCGCTGCATGTCGCCGCGCACATTGCCCCACCAGCTCAGGCCATCGGCCGGACGCGAGCCCAGATGTGCACCGACCTGATCGGCGCGGGCACGGCCGGTGGTCTGCGCCGAATGACTCAGGATCTGCTGCAGGCGCGGCGCTTCCAGCACCGAAATAGCGTATTGGCCAAGGATCTGGTGCGCCGCCGTGGTCGGATGCACGCCGTCGGCGAACACATAGGTGTTGTTGGCATTCGGTGCAACCAGGCTCAGCGGCGAGCAGGTCACTGACGAGGCCGAGGTGCAGGCCATGTTGCTGACATTGGTGAAGCCATAGGCGCCCGGGTTGCCGACGATTTCCTGCAGGATGGTGAACGTATCCACCGGGATCACCTGCAGGCCAGCCTGCTTCAGGCCGCCGAACAGCGCGTCGTTGTAGCCCTTGGCCAATGCCGTGCCCTGTGCCATGCCGGCCGCACCACCCGCCCGCGCCATCGGGGTCAAGCCGATATCCGGCAGGTTCGGCACCATCACGTACTCGGCTCCAGCGGCCTTCAACGCACCAACGATGCCCACCTGCTCGGTTACCGCGGCACCGATGACGGCCGGCGCCTGGGTCGGGCTGGTCACGGTGAACAGATCGTTTGCGCCACCCCACACCGTGTAGAGCGCATTGGCATCCGCCTTGCCGCCATTGGCCGCCAGATACGCGGTCATCTGCGACTTCATCGACGGGGTCGGGCCCAGCAAACCGACTTCATCCACACCCACACGGGCGCCGCCAACAGCGTAGTTGTCGCCGGTCTGGCCGTTGCCATTGGGGCTGGCGTTGGTGCCGTACTGGTCGGCGATGTAGTCCGCCCATACCCAACCCGGGTTGGTGGTGAAACGCCCCACCAGGGAAGCATTGGGATCCAGCTTCACCAGCACAGGACGGAAGTAGCCGGTGTCGGTCAGGCTGTCACCGAAGAATACCGTCTTGGAGTAAGGCGACTGCGCCATGGCCGGCACCGCGGCCAGGGCAATGGCAACGGCCATGGCGGCGCGCAGCGGGCGAAGGGAAAGAGACATGTTCAACTCCTGGGTGGGGAAGCGGCAGACATACGCTGCCGCACGTTGTTATGTTTTCATTACCGCGTAAGACACACACGCTGCGCCGCCGCAAACTGTCCGCCGGCTGGGCTTTTTCCTCCGCGCTGGCGAGAATGGCGGCATGAATATCCATCTGAATGGCGAACCACGCCAACTACAGCCCGCCTTGCGCCTGATCGAACTGTTGGCTGCCGAAGGGCTGGCCGAGCGCCGCGTCGCGGTCGAGATAAACGGCGAGATCATTCCACGCAGCCAGCATGCGGACCACACCCTGCAGGACGGTGACGTGGTGGAGATCGTGCATGCGCTGGGCGGCGGCTGAGGCACCGCAGCAAGGTAGTGCCGAGCCATGCTCGGCAGAGGCTTTCCCAGCAGTGCTTGCAGGAATGACATCAGCCGCGAAACTCGCGTTAGCAAGGGACTCAAAAGCCAACCCCTCCCCAGCCCTCCCCTTGCCTGCGGCAAAGGGAGGGGGCTACAGCGGCGCGCATGGAGAGCACAGCCTAGCTGCATTGGGGCATTACCGATGATTCTCTTTGCCGAGCATGGCTCGGCACTACGGGCATGGTTGAGCCTTTGCCGAGCATGGCTCGGCACTACCGGTCGGCGGGATGGGTGATAATTCGGGCATGAATGCACATGTCCCCCCTGATTCGCTGGTCATCGCCGGCAAAACCTATTCCTCCCGACTGCTGACCGGCACCGGCAAGTTCAAGGATCTGGAAGAAACCCGCCTAGCCACCGAAGCCGCTGGCGCCCAGATCGTCACCGTGGCCATCCGCCGCACCAATATCGGCCAGAACCCGGGCGAGCCCAACCTGCTGGACGTGCTGCCGCCGGACCGCTACGCCATCCTGCCCAATACCGCCGGCTGCTACACCGCCGAGGACGCGGTGCGTACCTGCCGCCTGGCCCGTGAGCTGCTGGACGGCCACAACCTGACCAAGCTGGAAGTACTGGGCGACCAGAAGACCCTGTACCCGGACGTGATGGCCACCCTCAAGGCCGCCGAACAGCTGGTCAAGGACGGCTTCGACGTCATGGTCTACACCTCGGACGACCCGATCCTGGCCAAGCGCCTGGAAGAGATCGGCTGCGCTGCGGTGATGCCGCTGGCCGCGCCGATTGGTTCCGGCCTGGGCATCCAGAACAAGTACAACCTGATCGAGATCATCGAGAACGCCAAGGTGCCGATCATCGTCGATGCCGGCGTTGGCACCGCTTCGGACGCGGCCATCGCGATGGAGCTGGGCTGCGATGGCGTGCTGATGAACACCGCCATTGCCGGCGCCCGCAACCCGGTGTTGATGGCCAGTGCCATGCGCAAGGCGGTGGAAGCCGGGCGCGAGGCCTTCCTGGCTGGGCGCATCCCGCGCAAGCGCTATGCCAGCGCCTCCTCCCCGGTAGATGGGCTGATCGGCTGATGACCAATCCCTTTGACAGTGCAGGCGCCAAGGCGCCGCCCAAGCCCTTCACCGTGACCGAAGGCCGCCGCGAGATCCGCAGCTTCGTGCTGCGCCAGGGCCGCTTCACCCCGGCCCAACAGCGCGCCTTCGACGAGCGCTGGCCGCGTTTCGGCATCGATTTCAACGGCGAACCGCGCGACCTGCAGGCCACCTTCGGCCGCAACGCGCCCAAGGTGCTGGAAATCGGTTTTGGCAATGGCGCAGCCCTGCGTTATGCCGCGCAGTTCGATACCAGCAAGGACTACATCGGCATCGAGGTGCACGCACCGGGCGTGGGCCGCCTGCTCAATGCGCTGGCCGATGACGCCGCCGACAACGTCAAGCTCTACCACCACGACGCAGTCGAGGTGCTGGAGAAGGAAATCACCGACGGCGCATTGGACGAAGTGCGCATCTACTTCCCCGATCCCTGGCACAAGAAGCGCCACAACAAGCGCCGCCTGGTGCAACCGGCATTCGCCGAATTGCTGGTGCGCAAGCTGCGCCCGGGCGGCCGCCTGCACTGCGCCACCGACTGGGAGGACTACGCCGAGCAGATGTGGGACGTGCTCGATGCCACCCCTGGCCTGGTCAACCGTGCCGGCCCGCGTGGCGCAGTGCCGCGCCCGGATTGGCGTCCGCAGACCCACTTCGAAACCCGCGGCCAGAAACTCGGCCACGGCGTCTGGGACCTGCTTTACGACAAGCCAGACGCCAGCGACGCTGGCTGAGAACCGAGGGCGTGATGACCGCAGCAAGCCACAAGCCGCTTGATCCACACGCTGGCCATGCAGCGTTGATGGCAGACTGCGCCGTCGTCCCGCCCCTGTTTTCCTTTTCCAGACACCTGCCCTGATGGATACCGCGCTGACGCTCACCACCGATATGAAGCTCGTGCTCGGGCTGGTGGGCTTCACGATGGCGATGTTCCTGTTCGAGCGCATCCGCGCCGACGTGGTGGCGCTGGTGGTGATGGTGGTGCTGGGCGTCACCGGCCTGATCGCGCCGGAAGAAATCTTCGGCGGCTTTTCCGGTAACGCGGTAATGAGCATCATCGCCACCACCATCCTCGGCGCCGGCCTGGACCGCACTGGTGCGCTGAACCGGCTTGCCGGCTGGTTGCTGCGGCGCTCGCATGGGCTGGAAAAACGCCTGTTGCTGCTGACCACCGCCACCGCCGGCTTGAACTCTTCGTTCATGCAGAACCCGTCGGTGATGGCGCTGTACCTGCCAGTCGCCTCGCGCCTGGCCTCGCGTACCGCACTCACCTTGAAGCGCCAGCTGCTGCCGATCTCGGCCGCCATCGTAATGGGTGGCGCGCTGACCATGGTCGGCAACTCACCGCTGATCCTCCTCAACGACCTGCTGGTTTCGGCCAACAACAACCTGCCCTCTGGCACCGCCACCATCGAACCGCTGCGCATGTTCGCACCGCTGCCGATTGGTATCGCGCTGCTGATCGCATCACTGGCCTACTTCCGCTTCTACGGCAGCCGCAAGCTGCAGGAAGAGGAAACCGAGAGCGAGGACGGCCAGGCACCGGCCCGCACCGAGAGCTATTTCGCCAAGGCCTATGGCATCGAGGGCGATGTCTTCGAGCTGCTGGTCACCGCCGAGAGCCCGCTGGTCGGCATGACCGTCGGCGAGGCCGAGAACCTGTTCGATGCACCGATGCTGCTGGCCCTGAAGACCGGCGATGACACCCGCCTGTCGCCGCCGGCAGACATGCGCATCTGGGTGGGCAGCGTGATCGGGGCGATGGGCCCGCGCCAGCAGGTGTCGGATTTCGCGCAGAATCAGTTCCTGCGCATGTCCTCGCGGCTGAAGCAGCTGGGCGACCTGTTCAACCCTGCCCGCGCCGGCATTTCCGAGGCGGTGGTGCCACCCACCTCCAAGGTCATCGGCAAGACTGCCGGCGAACTGCGCCTGCGCAAGGAACGCGGTATCAGCCTGCTGGCGATCAACCGCGACAAGCAGGTGATCCGCGAGGACGTGCGCAACACGCCGCTGCGTGCCGGTGACATGCTGGTCTTCCACAGCATCTGGCAGGACCTCGCCGCCGCTGCCGGCAGCCGCGACTTCGTGGTGGTCACCGACTACCCAAAGGGTGAGCAGCGCCCGCACAAGTTCAAGATCGCCATGGCGATCTTCGCCATCACCATCATCATCGCACTCACCTCGCACCTGCCGGTCGCCCTCACCCTGCTGACCGGCGTGGCCGGCATGCTGCTGACCGGGGTGCTGCGCATGGACGAGGCCTACGCCGCGATCAACTGGAAGACCATCTTCATGATGGCCGGGCTGATCCCGTTGGGCTGGGCGATGGACAGCAGTGGCGCGGCGGCCTGGATCGCCGGCCATACCATCGACAAGCTGCCCACCGGCATCCCGGTCTGGGTGCTGGAAATCGCATTGGCCTTGCTGACCACCGCGTTCTCGCTGGTGATCAGCCATGTTGGCGCGACGATCGTGATGGTGCCGATCGCAGTCAACTTGGCACTGGCGGCCGGCGGCAACCCCACCGCGTTCGCGCTGATCGTGGCCTTGTCGGCCTCCAACAACCTGATGACCGCCTCCAACCCGGTGATCTCGATGGCGATGGGCCCGGCCAAATACACCCCGCGCGAGATGTGGCGGGTGGGCGGACCGCTGTCACTGCTCTACACGGTGATCGTGGTGCTGATGATCAACATCATGTTCTGAGCAGGCGCGGCGGGGGCGTGCTGGGGCGGCGAAACCCGTGACCTTGCCGGTCGTATTCTGCGGAACAACCAGCCGCGATCTGGCGAGTGCAGGCGGCGGTCTGCCATCCGCCTTTATCGGCTTCGCGGCTTACGCCGCTCCCACATCGGGGTTGTGGGCCCGGCCTCAGCCGAGCAGCACCTTTCCGTCCTGTACCCGCACCGGCACCGCGCGCAGCGAGTCGCCCTTGCACGGCCCGGCGACGCATATGCCACCGTCAAGCTCGAACGAGGCACCGTGCACGGCACAGACCAGATGCCCTTCGCGGCTCTTCAGGAACTGGCCCGGCGCCCAGTCCAGCGCGCGCCCGGCATGCGGGCAGACGTTCAACCAGGACCGGACCTGATCGCCATCGCGGTACAGCACCAGGGTTTCGGCATCGCCATCGATCACGGCCACGACCGCATGGAAGCCCTGATCCGGCACTGCGGCCAGCGGGCAAAGTTCGATTCCGGAAGCGATGGCACTGGACATTGGAACACCAATACAAAAGAGCCCGTCATTGTCGCACGCGACTTCGTTGCCCAAGACGAAGCTGACTCAACCCCTTGTCGCCACCGCCTATTCATATTCAAATTAACGACAACTTCACGCAATTGACCCCAACGCCCCTGATACTCCGTCCCAGACTCAACGTCATCGAACTTTCATGAATATCCGTTACGTCCAATTTGCCAAGCTTCGCAACCTGTTCGAGCCGCGCAAACCGCGGAATCCGCTGGTGCGGATCGCCTTGGGGCTGCTGGGTATCGCCATTCTTGCGGTATTGGTGGTGGGCGGTGTGTTCATCGGCGCAGCCATGATACTGGGCGGTATCACCTGGAAGCTGCTGGCATCGCGCAAGGCCCGCGCCAGCACCAAGGCTGACCCGACCGTGGTCGACGCCGAGTACCGCGTGGTGCGCAAAGCCGCCCTGCCACAAGCACGCTGAGGCCCTGTAGTGCCGAGCCATGCTCGGCAGAGGCTTTCCCGGCAATGCCCCAGCCGAGCATGGCTCGGCTCTACCGCACGGCGAAGCGCCTTACCCCTCTCCAACCCTCCACTTCGCTGCACGAAAGGGAGGGAGCGATCTTGTAGTGCCGAGCCATGCTCGGCAGAAGCTTTCCCGGTAACGCCCCAGCCGAGCATGGCTCGGCTCTACAGACGCGGCCTGCGTCCGCTAGACTTCTGCGTCGTTTCACCTGGACGCAACCATGACCGATCTGATCCCCGCCCTGCCCCAGCCCCGCATTCCGGTCGAGGGCGGCGGTACTTTCCCGGTACACCGCATCTACTGCGTCGGCCGTAACTTCGCTGACCATGCCCGCGAAATGGGCGCCGCCGTGCCCGCCGCCGCCGAACGTGGCCAGCCGATGTTCTTCATGAAGCCCGCCGATGCCATCGTGGTTGGCGATGGCCCCATTCCTTACCCGTCCGCCACCGCCGACCTGCACCACGAAGTGGAACTGGTGGTCGCACTGGGCAAGGACGCACCCGCCGGCGTGCTCGCCGTTGAGGACGCGATGGCGCTGGTGCTGGCCTACGGCGTCGGCCTGGACCTGACCCGCCGCGACCTGCAGGCCGCGGCCAAGGCCAAGGGCGGCCCCTGGGATATTTCCAAGGGCTTCGACCATTCCGCTCCGGTCAGCAGCCTGGTGCCGGCAGCGCAGGTCGGCGATCTCGAGCCGCTGGAACTCACGCTGGAGATCAACGGCCAGCTGCGGCAGAAATCCACCTTGGACCAGATGATCTGGAACGTGCCGGAGATCCTGCACGAGCTGTCCAAGCTCTACGCGCTGCGCGCCGGCGACCTGGTTTTCATGGGCACTCCCGCCGGTGTGGCCGCCCTGCAACGCGGCGACCGTTTCAGCGCCCGCCTAGGAAAAATCGCACAGCGCGACGGCGTGATCGCCTGATGACATCCACTGGAGTAGGCTGCGCCCACTCCCCCTCATGCATCTTTAGGAGAAACACATGGGAATGATCAGCGAGTTCAAGGAATTCGCCATGCGCGGCAACGTCATCGACCTGGCAGTCGGTGTCGTCATCGGTGGCGCCTTCGGCAAAATCGTCACCTCGCTGGTGGACAAGGTGATCATGCCGCCGATCGGCTGGCTGATCGGCAATGTCGATTTCTCGGCATTGGCCTGGACGCTGGCGCCGGCCAAGATCGGCGCCGATGGCAAGGAAATCCCCGCCGTGGTGATCGGCTATGGCGATTTCATCAACACGCTGATCCAGTTCATCATCGTCGCCTTCGCGATCTTCATGCTGGTCAAGGTCGTCAACAAGCTCTCGCGCAAGAAGGAAGAAGCGCCAGCTGCCCCGGCCGAGCCGAGCGAGGAAGTGCTGCTGCTGCGTGAAATCCGCGACAGCCTCAACAAGCGCTGATACAGGCGCAGGCCTGCGCTACACCACAACGGCCGGGCAATGCCCGGCCGTTGTCATTGCAGCCTTCAGAACGAAAGCGCCATCGACACCTGCGGGCTGACATAGGTGGCGCTGTTGCGCCCCCCAGGCAGCGATGCCTGCACGCCAACGAGGAAACCCAGTTGGTCGCTGACGTTGTATTCCACTGCCGGCGCGATGCTGTAGCTGCGGCTCGCGCGATCACGCCGATGGATACGCTGGCGCTGACCGTCCTCCACCACCACCGTGCCGTCCACCGCATTGCCGGACTGATGGCTGGCGCTCAGGTCCAAGGCCAGCGCCCAATGCACGTCGATGCTGTACTCCAGGCCCAAGCCCGCGCCCACCGCAGACCCGGGACTCACCTGGCCACGAAAGCCTTGCCCGGTACCGTAAACACTGCGACCGGTGAGGCTTACATCACGCGGCGACGGACTCCAGCGCGCCTGCCAGCGCCAGCGCAGTGGCCGTCCGTTCGGCAACCAATGGTAGGCCTGTCCAAGCAGCGATAACGTGCTGCGATAGGCGCCGCTGCCCTGCCCGTTGAGCAGGTTGTCGCCAAGCCGGTCATGGCGACCTGTTGGCAGCGCCTGACCCCACATCACCGCAAGCGCGGACTTGCCGGTAAGCGGATCCCCTTCGCGGAACAGATAGCGCAGGCGTAGCGCGCTGTCCGCCAGCCGGTAGCCATCGCTGTGCTGGCCGCCCTGGGTGCTGCGCGCACTGTCCATCACCAATTCTCCGGCCAGCCTGTCGGTGAGACCTGCGCTGAGCAGCACCGACAGCAGCGAGGTTTCGTTCGCCGCGGCCAATGCATGGCGATCCCCCTTGTCGTCGTAGCTCCCCGAACCATGCGTCTGCACCAGATAGGGCTGCAGGAAGAACTGCCCCTGCGGCAGGGTCGAAGGCGAGGGGGTCAGCAAGGGGCCGGTGAAGCGCACATCATCAAGTGCGTGCGTCTGTGCCCATGCCGCCGGCGCCACCATCGCCACCATCGCCATCAACACCATCCCTGCAGCCCTGTTTCGCACTGTCATTACAACGTCCTGTTGAAACCACCCGATCGGTGGAAACGCAGGCTCTCCCGCGCCGCAGCAGCGGGGCCACAGGAAAACTCCCATTCACCCTGTAGCGTTTTCCACTGCGCTATCGGCCTAACTGAAGGTGATCAACAAGGCCATAGGGACTTCACTGAATCTGCCCCTGATGGTTGACCCATACCAACTGGCACATTCCCCTACTTCTGCTCACTGTTACCCTGATAGTTCAATCCACCGTGGAACCGACCATGCGCCGCCGTGCCCTTGCTCTTGCCATCGTGCTGTTCTGCACTTCTGCTGCTGCCACTGCTGCCCCCACCCATATTCCGGACCAGGCGCTGGCGCAGGCCGCGCAATTGCGAACGCAGGCGCTGGCTGACAACACCGGCTGGCAGGTGGTGGAATCACTGACCACCGAGGTTGGCCCGCGTATGGCCGGCAGCGAAGCTGATGCACGCGCGGTGGAATGGGCCAAGGCCAAGTTCAAGCAGCTGGGTTTCGACAAGGTGTGGACCGAGCCGGTCACCTTCCCCAAGTGGGAGCGCCGCAGCGAACATGCCGCCGTGCTCGGCGCCAACCCACAGCCGCTGACCATCACTGCACTGGGTGGCAGCCCGGCCGGTACGGTGGAAGCCGAAGTGGTGCGCTTTGATGGCCTGGATGCACTGAAAGCAGCACCGGAAGGCTCGCTGGCCGGCAAGATCGCCTATGTCGACTTCACCATGACCCGCAAGCGCGATGGCGCTGACTACGGCATCGGCGGCAGTGTACGCAGCCGCGGCCCGTCCGAAGCGATCCGCAAGGGTGCGGTGGGTTTCATCATGCGCTCGGCTGGCACTGATTCGCACCGCATGCCGCATACCGGCATTACCCGTTACGACGAAGGCCTGACCCCGGTGCCGTCGGCCGCGCTGTCCGGCCCGGATGCCGACCAGCTCAACCGTCTGGTCGCGCGCGGTCCCACCCGCATCCGCATCGCGCTGGATTGCGGCTGGGATGGCAGCTACACCTCGCAGAACGTGATCGGTGAAATCACCGGCCGCAGCCTGCCCAAGGAAGTGGTGGTGATCGGTGGTCACCTGGATTCCTGGGACCTGGGCACCGGTGCCATCGATGATGGTGCCGGCGTCGGCATCACCATGGCCGCCGGCCACCTGATCGGCCAGCTCAAGCAGGCGCCGAAGCGCACCATCCGCGTCATCGCCTTTGCCAACGAGGAACAGGGCCTGCACGGCGGCAAGGCCTATGCTGCCGCGCGCGTGGCCGCAGGCGAGATCGTGCAGCAGCACATCGCTGCCGAGAGCGACTTCGGCGCCGGCCGCATCTATGCCTTCAACACCGGTTCGGGTAACCCGGTAGAATCGCGTGAGGCCACCCGCCAGATCGGCGAGGCGCTGGCCCCGCTGGGCATCGAATACCGTGCCAACGAAGGCGGCCCCGGCCCGGATGTCGGCCCGCTGGCGGCCAAGGGCGGTGCCTGGGCGTGGTTGGCGCAGGACGGGACCGATTACTTCGATCTGCACCACACCCCGGACGACACCCTCGACAAGATCGACCCGAAGGCACTGGCGCAGAACGTGGCCGCCTACACCGTGTTTGCCTATCTGGCCGCCGAATCGGAAGGCAGCTTCGGCAGCGAGGCCAAGGATGTGGTGCCGCCGAAGGAATGAGGTTGGCAGGCAATGACGACAAAGGCGCCGCAAGGCGCCTTTGTTTTGTAGTGCCGAGCCATGCTCGGCACTACAGGGGCTTTTTGCATTGCGGGTGGAGCCCATGACGACAAAGGCGCCGCAAGGCGCCTTTGTTTTTTGTAGTGCCGAGCCGTGCTCGGCAATGGGGCTATACCGGTAAGGCCTCTGCCCAGCATGGCGAGGCCCAACAGGGGCGTTTTGCATTGCGGGTGGAGCCCATGCCGACAAAGGCGCCACAAGGCGCCTTTGTTTTGTAGTGCCGAGCCATGCTCGGCAACGGGACTTTACCGGTAAGGCCTCTGCCGAGCATGGCTCGGCACTACAGTGCGGTTCAACCTTGCTGGCGGCTCTTCCAGCTGGCCAGGAAAACCGCCGTTGCCGAAGCCACGTTGAGGCTCTCCACCGCACCGCTGCCCGGGATCGACAGGCGCAGGTCACAGCTTTGTGCGAACCCGCGGTCCATGCCTTCGCTTTCCGCTCCCATCACGTAAACCATCCGGTCCGGCAGCGCGGTAGTGAACACGTTGTCGCCGCCTTCAACCAGCGTCGCTGCCAGCCCGAAGCCGGCATCACGCAGCTGCGCGACGGCCTGCGGCAGGGCCGGCAGGCGCACCAGCGGCACCGATTCGGCGCCGCCTTCGGCAACGCGCGCGGCCGAACCAGACAGGGCCAGCGCGGACTCCGCCGGCAGCAGGATCGCGCCAACACCGAAATGCGCAGCCGACCGCAGGATCGCACCGAAGTTGTGCGGGTTGCCAACGCCGTCCAGCCACAGCGCCAGCACCGGGCCGTCCTGCAGCGAGGCCAGCCAGGTGGCCAGCGGCAACGGTTCCTGCTTCAACACGTCGGCGACCACGCCTTCGTGATGGGTGGTGGCAGCCAGCTTGTTCAGGTCACCATCGCCGACCACGCGGTAACCCACGCGGTTGGCCACGCACCATTTCAGCATCGGCTGCAGGCGCGGGATCATGTCCTCGGCCAGGTACAGCTTGCGCAGCGACTGCGGGCGCTTGGCGAACATCGCCTGCACCGCATTGACGCCGTACAAGCGCAGCTCGTCGCCGCCGCGTACCGGGACACCGTCGCCTTCGCGCGTGGCGGCAGGTGCCGCCGGGGTTGCACGCGGCGGTCGCGAGGAGGGACGACGGTTGTTCCAGGGGTTGCTCACAGCGGTTCCTTTGAATTACTTGTTGCCACGCCAGAAGTCGGCGTTCTTGATGCCCAATGCGTCAGGGTCGAAGACCGGGTCCAGGCCCAGCTTCTTCTGCCGCTCGTAGTCACGCAGCGCCAGCATGGCCGGCTTCTGCAGGATCAGGATGGCGATCACGTTCAGCCACGCCATCAGACCCACGCCGATATCACCCAGCGCCCAGGCCATTTTCGCATTGTGGTAGGCACCAAACACCACCATGCCCATGATGCCCAGGCGCAGCACCAGCATCGCCGCCGGATGGGTGCGGTTGCTGCCGGCCAGATAGGTCAGGTTGGTTTCGGCCATGTAGTAATAGGCCATGATGGTGGTGAAGGCGAAGAAGAACAGCGCCAGTGCCACAAAGCCCGCGCCCCAACCCGGCAGCACCGACTCCACCGCCGCCTGGGTGAACAGCGCGCCCTCGGACGGCTGTACGCCGGGGACGCCGGTGATGATGGCTTCCAGCTTGGTCACGCCACCTTCGGTGACTTCGCGGAACACGTTGTACATGCCGGTGGACAGCACCAGGAACGCGGTCGAGGTACACACCAGCATGGTGTCGAAGTAGATGGCGAAGGCCTGCACATAACCTTGCTTGGCCGGGTGCGAGACCTCGGCGGCGGCAGCCGCGTGCGGGCCGGTGCCCTGGCCGGCTTCGTTGGCGTAGATGCCACGCTTCACGCCCCAGGCAATGGCCTGGCCGATGATGCCGCCAAACGCTGCATGGGCACCGAAGGCACTGGAGAAGATGTCGGCGAACATCGTCGGCACCTTGCTGGCATTGAGCATCATCACCACGATCGCCATCAGGATGAAGCCCAGCGCCATGAACGGCACGATCACCTCGGCGAAGCTGGCAATGCGCTTGACGCCGCCGAAGATGATGATGCCCAGTAGCAGCGCCACGCTCAGGCCGATCCACAGCTTCATGCTGGCAGCGCCGCCGACCGATGCACAGGCATCGGCGCCGGTGCACAACACGTTGACCGCGCTGTCGGCGATGGCATTGGCCTGTACGCCCGGCAGCAGGAAGCCGGCGGCGATCACGGTGGCCACGGCGAACACCGCCGCATACCACTTCAGGCCCATGGCCTTTTCGATGTAATAGGCCGGGCCACCGCGATAGCGGCCTTCGGCATCCTTGGTCTTGTAGATCTGCGCCAGGGTCGATTCCACATAGGAGGTGGAGGCGCCGAGGAAGCCCATCACCCACATCCAGAAGATCGCGCCCGGGCCGCCGTAGGCAATGGCCGTGGCCACGCCGGCGATGTTGCCGATACCCATGCGACCGGCCATCGACATGGCCAGGGCCTGGAAGGAAGACACGCCGGCGTCGGACTTCTCACCGCGTACCGTCAGCCGGCACATCTCGGCAAAACCACGGATCTGCATGAAACGCGTGCGCAGGCTGAACCACAGGCCGGCGCCCAGACACATGAAAATGAGCGCATTGCTCCAGATGATGCCGTTTACGTATTCGACGATGGATTCCACGTAATTCCCCGGAAAGCTGAAAGGTAGCCAAAGCCCGGAATCCCGGGGCTGGCCGATTTTTCCACGATTAGACCCGGTTGTGCAGGGCCGTCACGCCAAAAGCGGCAAAGTCCTAAGCCGCGCGAAACAACGCATGTCGTGCAGCTGGCCGTCCTTGAACACCGATTGCCGCTCGGTGCCTTCCTCGTTGAATCCGTTCTTCAACAGCACCCGCGCCGAACGCGGATTGCTGGCCATCACCTGCGCGGACAGCCGCGCCAGGCCAAGCTCTTCCATCACCCAGGGGGCATAGGCAGCGACCACCTCGGTCATCAGGCCCTGGCCCCAATGGCGCTGCCCCAGCCAATAGCCCAGCGCTGCCGAATAGCGGCGCTCGTTGCGGCCCTGGCTGACGCCGATGCCGCCGCAGGCCTGGCCATCGATGACCAGGGCAAACACGCTGCGATCCAGTTCGATCACTTCGCCGGCCAGGAAGGCCAGCGCATCGGCGCGGGTATAGGGATAGGGAAAGCGTGTGCTCAGCCCCCGCGATACCGCCGCATCGTTGGCGTGGGCCAGCAGCGTGTCCACGTCCCCGGGCTGCCAGGGACGCAACTGGACACGGCCGCCGGCCAGCAACTCACGCATGGCCGCCCACCGACGGGGTCTCCGCCTCAAGCCGGTTCAGCGCGTTGGCCACGGTTTCCGGTGACTTGGTGTACGGCGCCAGCAGCGCATAGAACGCCGGTACCACGAACAGCGACAGGAAGGTGGACACGCTGACGCCGAAGATCACCACGATGCCGATGGTGGCACGGCTGGCCGAACCGGGGCCGCCAGCGACCACCAGCGGGATGGCGCCGACCACGGTGGCAATCGAAGTCATCAGGATCGGCCGCAGGCGCACCATCGACGATTCGACGATGGCCTGGTGCACGCTGCGCCCTTCATCGCGCAGCTGGTTGGCGAACTCGACGATGAGGATGCCGTTCTTTGCCGCCAGACCCACCAGCATGACGATGCCGATCTGGCTGAACAGGTTGAGCGTGCCACCGCTCAGATACAGGCCCACGAAGGCGCCGAGCACGCCCAGCGGCACGGTCAGCATGATCACCAGCGGATGGATGAAGCTCTCGAACTGCGCGGCAAGCACCAGATACACCACCAGCAGTGCCATCGCGAAGGTCAGCAGCACCGCGCCGCCGGCGCTCTGGTACTCACGCGACTCGCCCTTCCAGTCGATCTGCGCGTACTCCGGCAGCTCTTCAGCGGCCACCTGCTGCGCCCAGGCAATGGTTTCGCCCAGGGTGTGGCCCGGTGCGACATTGGCGCTGATGGTGATCGAGCGCAGGCGGTTGAAGCGGTTGAGGCTGCCGGCCTCGGCCACTTCGCTGAGCGTGACCAGGTTGGACAGCGGCACCAGTTCACCGGAGCGCGCGCGCACCTGGATGGCCGACAGGTCGGCCGGCGAGGCGCGGCCTTCACGGCCGGCCTGCACCAGTACGTCGTACTCCTCACCGTTGTCGACGAAGGTGGTGACGCGGCGCGAGCCCATCATGGTTTCCAGCGCGCGGCCGATGTCGGTGACCGAGATGCCGAGGTCGGCCGCACGCTGGCGGTCGATGTTGACCCGCATCTGCGGCCGGGTTTCCTTGTAGTCCGAATCGGCGCCCACCAGGCCGGGATAGTCGGCCATGCGTGCCAGCAGGCGGTCACGCCACTGCGCGATCTCGGCGTACTCCGGGCCCCCGAGCACGATCTGGAACGGCTGGCCCATGCTGCGGACCAGGCCGCCACCGACCATGGTGCGCACGCGCACGCCGCTGAGGTCGTTCAACTCCTTCTGCAGCGCGGTGGCCACGTCGCTGGTGGCCTCGCTGCGCTCACGCCAGGGCTGCAGGAAAACGCTGATGCGGCCGGTATGCATTTCCTCGCTGTTGCCCCAGCCCCCGGGCACGCGCGGGTTGGCGCGGACAATCGGTTCCTCCGGGCCGACAAAGGCGGAGACGATCTTCTCCACCTGCTGGACCTGGCCAACGGTGTAATCGAAACCCGCACCTTCCGGGCCGTCGATCATGATCTGGAACGAGCCCCGGTCTTCGGCCGGTGCCAGTTCCGATGGAATCAGCTTGAACAGGCCCCAGCTGGCACCCAGCGCGGCCAGCATCACCAGCCCGAACACCCAACTGCGCTGCACATGCCGGTCCAGCACCCGCCCGTACGCACCCGACAAGCGTTCCAGCTGGCGGTTGATGAAGCCGTGCAGGCGGCTGACCTTCTGCTCGCTGTGCGGCTTGAGCAGCTTGGACGCCATCATCGGCGTCAGCGTCAGCGCGACGAAGGCCGACAAGGCCACCGCCGCCGCCAGCGCTACCGCCAGCTCGCGGAACAGTCGACCGGTATTGCCTTCCAGGAAACCCACCGGCAGGAACACCGCCACCAGCACCGCGGTGGTCGCAATCACCGCGAATGCCACCTGCGCGGTGCCGCGTTTGGCAGCCACCAGCGGTGGCTCGCCCAGATCGATGCGGCGCTGCACGTTCTCGACCACGACGATGGCGTCATCCACCACCAGGCCGATACACAGCACCAGCGCCAGCAGGGTGAACAGGTTGATCGAGAAGCCAAACGCAAACAGCGCGATGAAGGCCGCGACCAGACACACCGGTACCGTCACCGCCGGAATCAGTGCCGCGCGCAGGCTGCCCAGGAACAGCCAGATCACCACCAGCACCAGGATCATCGCTTCGACCAGGGTGGCGTAGACGCGTTCCACCGCCGCCTCGATGAAGGTGGTGTTGTCGAAGGCGACGAAGATCTGCGTGCCCTTGGGCAGGGTCTGGGCAATGCGCTCGGCCTCGGCGCGGGTGTCGCGCGCCACGTCCAGGGCATTGGCGGTGGAGGTCTTGACGATGCCCAGGCCGATGCCCGGCTCACCGTTGCTGCGGTAATAGGCACGGCGTTCGGACGAGGCCAGTTCCACCTTGGCCACATCGCCCAGGCGCACCACATAGCCGTCATTGCCCTTGCCCAGCGGAATGCTGGCAAAGTCGGCCGGGGCCACGTAGCTGCGCTCCACGCGCAGGGTGAAATCACGGTCGGCCGATTCGATGCGGCCGGCCGGCAATTCCACGTTCTCGTTGCGCAGCGCGGTTTCCACCTCGTTGACGGTCAGCCCGCGCGCGGCCAGCTGGTCGCGGTCCAGCCATACCCGCATGGCGTAGCGCTGGCGGCCGCCGATGCGTACCTGGGCCACGCCGTCGATGCTGGAGAAACGGTCCACCACATAGCGGTCGGCGTAGTCGCTGAGCTCCAGCGTGTCCATCGACGAGGACGCCATGTTGAACCAGATGATCGGGTCGGCATCGCTCTCGACCTTGGCGATTTCCGGCGGCCGCGCTTCTTCCGGCATGCGGTCGGCAACGCGGCTGACCGCGTCGCGCACGTCATTGGCGGCCGCTTCGATATCGCGGTTGGCGGTGAATTCGATGCTGACCGAGGCGCGGCCGTTGGTGCTGCGCGCATTGATGGTATCGATGCCTTCGATACCGGCCAGCGCGTCTTCCAGCACCTGGGTGACGCGGCTTTCGATCACCGCCGCCGAGGCACCGGTGTAATCCACCGACACCGAGACGATGGGCGGATCGATGGCCGGCAGCTCGCGCAGGGTCAAGCGGTTGAACGACATGATGCCCAGTACCAGCAGCAACAGGCTCATCACCACGGCCAATACCGGCCGCTTGATGGAAAGATCGGACAGCTTCATCCGGCGCTCGCCGTCTTGGCCGGGGCCGGCGCTTCCGCAGCCTTCTCAACCGCGGCAGCCTCGACGGCCTTGGCCGGCTTCTCATCCTGGATGCGGATGCCCGGGCGCAGCTTGCCGGTGCCGTCCATCACGATGCGCTCGCCGGCCTTCAGGCCATCGACGATCTCCACCACGCCCGCCCGGCGGGTGCCGGTCTTGACGTCGGCGCGCTCCACGCTTTCATCGTCCTTGACCCGGAACACATAGGAGTCGCGGCCCACCTGGACCACGGCGATTTCGGGGATCACCAGCGCATCGCGCTCGGGGCGGTACAGGCGCACGTCCAGCAACATGCCCGGGCGCAGCGCGTGGTCGCCATTGTCGAAATCGGCACGCACGGTGATGGCGCGGCTGCCCGGGTCGACGCGGGCATCGATGGTGCTGACCGCACCTTCGAAATTGCGGCCCGGGTAGGCAATGCTGCTCCCGCTGACCTTGTCGCCGATCTGCAGCGAGGACAGCTGCGCTTCCGGCACCTGGAAGTCCACGTGCATGCGCGAGATGTCGTCCAAGGTGGCGATGGCGGTGGTCGGCGTGACCAGCGAGCCGGGGCTGACCTGGCGGATGCCCAATACGCCAGCGAATGGCGCGCGTACCTGGCGGTCGACGATATCGGCGCGCATCTGCTGCACGCGGGCCTCGGCGGCATCGCGGATGGACTGCTGGGTGTCCAAGGTTGAATGGGCCACCAACTGCTGTGCGGCCAGTTCACGCTGGCGCTTGTACAGCCGGTCGGCCTCGGAGAAGGTGGCCTGGGCCTGGGCCAGGGCGGCCTGCTGGGCCTGGCCACGCAGGGTCACCAGCGGCGCACCGGCCGCGACCTGCTGGCCGCTTTCGAAATGCACCTTGTCGATGATCTCGCTGACCTTGGCGGTGACGATGATGGATTCGCGGGCCTTGGCGGTGCCATTGGCCTGCAGGGTATCGCTCCACGGCGCGGCTTTGACGACCTGGGTGGTGACCAGCACCGCGCCGGCGGCTTGCCGCGGCGCCTCGGGGTTCTTGCGGTTGCATCCGGCCAACGCCAGCGCCAAGACAGTGCCACCGGCAACGGTGGCGGCAAATCGCCCGAACATACAGAGTCCCATCTGATACACGATCAAGCAGTCTAGCGGTGTCAGATGACGCCCGGATGTGCCGTTAGGGGGGGAATGCTGCGGTTGTCAGTGCGGTAGTGCCGAGCCATGCTCGGCAAGGGCCTGCACGGGGG